>JAGVEP010000284.1 GCA_020058145.1 Phycisphaerae bacterium
CCCCGGCTTCTTCCCCCCCGGAGAGCACCGGAAGAGAGGCCGGGCGAGGATCGAAAACTTGGTCCGACTCTCATAGCGGCTGGTACATAAACTGGGGGCGGGTCACCAGGCCGAGCAGCGGGCATCGAATGGATTAAGAATGATGGGCGACGTCGCGAGATTCATTCCGTGGAGTGTTGAAATGATATCTCGCTTGGCGTCAAAGACTATCGCCCTGTGCCCCGGAACGCGACCGACAACCGAGCTTCCGCCAGGCGGTGAATCGCAGTTTCGGGATTCGCTGTCGCGTGTTGGCCATGTCGCCGATCCGGTTATAATGCCCGGTGTTCGTTGCCGGGATTATAGCGGCCGGCATGGCTTAAGTAGAGCAGAAGTCGTTCCTTAAGTAGAGCAAAACCGCGTTTGCGGGCGTAATTCAGTGGTAGAATGCCAGCTTCCCAAGCTGGACGTCGTGGGTTCGAATCCCATCGCCCGCTGTGATATAATGGCTGTGCCGAACGCGAGTTAGCGTACCCGTCCGTGTGCGACGGAGCGGCTTTTGGAGCCTTCGAAAGTGGTACGTACCACTTTCCGTAATAGTTGGGAAAAACCCGCGAATTAAACCGCGGGAAGGTGCACGGCGTTTGTGTTGTAAGTGACGGGAAACTGGCCAGTTACGACGCGGGGCGATGATTCGCCGGGGGCGGGGAAAAGGGCCGCACTTGGCGGCGGCGTGTTCGTAACCAATTGAGGGGGCACGAGTTGCATTTATGCCGGGGCGGAAGGCGGGCGGGACGGGCTGGATTGACGCGCGAGCGATTGTAGGCTGTTGTGCGGCAGTTGGGCGCAGCCGTCTGAAGCGCTCACGGAACTGCGCGGGGCCTTGGAGCGGTCAAAAAGCCGCGAGGAAAGGGGTGATACCGACTGTCCGATAAAGCCAAAGAGGGCCGCGTCCCTGGGGCACAGATTGAGGCTTCGCGTAGGGGGTGGGGCACCCAGTGGAGAAAACAGGTGGACACAAACCGCGGCGGGGAACGGGCGATAGAACAGGGCTCAGGATGGGCTCAAGGGGGCTCCGGGGCATCCTCGGGACCGATTGGCGAGTCCGGGAAGCGGACAGATATCCCGCCGACCAGGTCAACGGCTCGGCGGAGAGCGGTTCAAGCGGGCTTCGAGGTGGGCGCCGGACCGGGCGCACGCTCGCGGTCGGCGAGAGCTTGCACAATCTGGAGCCACGCCGGGCGGATTCCGGCGGCCTTGGAGACCTGGAGCGCGGCGGACCAATTGCCCACCCCAAGCAGCCGTGCTATTCCGTCGCCGACTTCATCGACGATGCGTCGCAGTACATAGGAGTCCAGCGTCGATGGGGCATCCTCGGTGGCGTCGCGACTCTTCTGGTCAAAGATGACGCTCTCGAAACGCTCCGGGCTGCGTGGCGGTTGATTCTCGGGGAACCGCCAGTGGGTGGCCACGAACTCGGCCCACACCGTCCAAGACGGAAGGTCCAGCGAGCGGGCCAGTTCTGCGAACCCCGAGCGATCCAGTTTGATGAGCGGGAAGCGATCCAGGAAGGTGCAACGGTCCAGATGATCGAAGATCAAGTCTGTCGGTGGGCGGCGCCCGGTCAGCTCATGAATTCTGCCCCCCCGCTGCAACGTGAGCATCACTGATTCAGATGTGTTGGGCTCAACATCCTCTGGCGACTGGCGTACCGGCGCCACACGGGAAAGCTCCGCGCCGAAATCGCCTTGACCAACGAGGTTGGCGGCGAACGCCTTGAGCGACAGTCCGTCGCGCACCGCATCATACAAGCGACGTTGCACATTGCGTTCCGGGCGACCCTCAGGAAGAACGACCTTCTCAAAGGGCCACACGCGACAGGCGTGCCAGAACGCCGCTGGAAAGAGACAAGCCGCGAAGTTGTAGTCAAACCCCGCAAGCTGGATGAAGTCATAGAGCTGCACTTCGGGGAAGCCTGGCCGGTAATGCCCGACGAGCACGCGCGCAATCGCCCATCGGTGGTCCCAGCGGTAGGGCTTAGCAAAGGGCGAGCCCAGCCCGTGCGGATTGCGGCTGAAAAGTTCGTTCTGAACGTGACGATGCACAAGCTGAATCACATCTGGCGGCGCTCCCCCAAAGCTGTCTTCAAGCAAGCGACGCAGCGCCGGCCCCGGCCGCGATTCGGCGGCGACCTGCGCGGCGAAGGTTGTGATGTCCGCGGCCTCAGCGGCTTGGATCAAGAGGTTTCGATCGTGGACTATCCCCCGCGACTTGCCGTCGAGCACATCGACCAGGCGGAGTCGTGGCAAAAGAACGTGATTGACGAGAATGAATGTGAGGGGCGCCCATGCCTCGCGGCGGGCAGCCTTCGCCGCCGGCGTGGCACCGGGGTCAGGGTCGATGCCAGCGAGACGGCGAAGCTCGGCGGCCTCGGATTCACTAAGATCAAGTGCGCGGACGATGGACATGAGCTTGTCGGGCCTTGGAAATCGGCCGCCCCGCTCAAGCTGACGAACGTAATTCACCCCCACGCCAGCGCGCTTTGATACCGCCAAGGCGGAGAGACCCTGGGATTCGCGCAACTCGCGTACTCGCCGGCCGATGGGATTGCCGATCGCCATTCAGTCGCCGATGGTACCACGAAGTTTCGTGAATTCAACGCCCAAGCCACTTGACACGGCGTCGGAAGGGCATAAACTGCAAGAGGAATACACGAACGATCGTTCGTGATAACGCAGGAGCCCCTTGATGGCAGTGAGAGACCTGGTGGTTCTCGACGCGGTGGCGGTGAACCACAAGCGAATTCTGCTTGGGCTATCGCGGAAGGCGCTGGCGGCGCGCGCGGGGTGCAGCGTGACGCCGGTGTTAAACGCGGTTGCCGGCAGGCCCGTAAGTCTCGCGGTCGCCAGCCGGCTCGCGACCACACTCGGCCTACGGCTCGAACGCCTGATCATCTTTCCAGGTGCCGGTGATGCGGTCGACAGCGCGCGGCCCAGCGGCGCGGCGTTAATGGCGAGTTGATCCACGGCTGGCCGCCCCCGAGGCGGGCGGCGGCAGGATTGCGGCGGAAGCGTGACGACGAAACCAAAAAAAGCAAAGCAGACTTCGATCGCCGCCGCGATCCGCCCGGCGGGCCGGCCAGTTATTGGCCGGCCTGCTCGGGTTGCGGCGGAGCGGAGGGATGTGTCTACGATCATCAACCGGGGCCGTCTCCTGAATGCCGACCTCATCCGGCTGATCGATTCCCTCTCGCCTTCCGATCGCGAGTTTGTACGAGCATTTGTGCTGCACCTGACACCGCGGCGCGGTGAGGCGTATGTGCAGCCGGTCGGCCGGGCGGTTCCGCACGACACGCCACGCAATCCATTCTGCGAATTTCCTGCCACGATCGCGACTGCGGTTCCCGGCGGCGAGCCCATCGTCGCCGGGAAGCCGGCGGGCAAGGAGGGCACGCGATGAGCGAGCGGGACTCCTCACGGCAAGGAGAGAGCGTGCTTCCGCTGGGGGGCGGCTTCATGCGAATCTACGCAGACGACGAGCGCATTGCGAAAGCGATCTCCGCGGTGATTTCGCGACTACCGATTGAAGTGCAGCAATACGCCCGAGAACGCCTGCTGTTTCTGTACGCCGTGCAGATCGGAGCGCCTGCGTGGGTCAGCGTCTATACGCTGCTCCCCGCACTAGAATTGACCCCCTTGGGGCGTCGCGGTGCCCTGATTTCGTTTGTGGGCTGCAACCCCGTAAACGACGAGGGGGCGGACAAGCTGTTCTTGCACGACGTGGCACATCAAATCGCTTGCGCCTGGTTGGGGACTGATCCGGATGGAATGGGACCCACGGCTGCCGACGAATCAAACGTTGCCCAGCTTTACACGAGTTGGGGGCTCGTGGATTTGTTCGGGCCGGCCGGGCTCGGTGGATAGAACGTGGCGGATGCGAAGCAAAATCACGGTCGGCCAGCGGGTGGAACGACGCAGCCGCGGCGTGAGACCCCCGGTGTGGTGTGGGTGCGGGTGATGGACCTGGTTCGCTACGTTGGCCCTCCAGGTTCGTCGCTGAATACGCGCGCTACTCGTCTGCGCCGTGCTGTCAAACGCGACTGCCTATTGGACGCTGGTACCGCGCGGCGTGGCCCGCGCGGCTTGGAAATCCGCGAAGACGCGGCTCGCTTTTTGGTGTCGATTTTCCGCTGGCCGACCTTGTCGCGAAACGCGCCGTTTGCAGGATTATTTTTTCATCGCGTTTGGTGATGGGTTTTGTGTTGTCGTATGAGCTCAGAACTGCCCTACAACCTGCCGTTTGACCTGGCCGACGCCGCTTGCG
>JAGVEP010000409.1 GCA_020058145.1 Phycisphaerae bacterium
AAGCGGTGCGTCGCGTCGCGTGTCGCCGCCACGTTGCCCGCCTCGTCGGTGAAGCGGGTGAGCTGCGCCACGAAGGCGGCGGCGGTGCCACCGGCGTTGTCCCCATCGCCCTGTTGGGCGGGATACGCCCGGTGATCCTGGAAGTAACGCTCGATCGCCACGCGCAGAATTTGCAGGTCCTCGCGCAACACCAGCCCCTCGTCCGGTTTCGTCGCGGCCTGGCCAAGATGGGGAAGGGTCAGCGCGGCGACAATCCCCAGCAGAATGAGCGCCACGACCACCTCAACGATGCTGACGGCTTTGCGGTCCATGCCTAGTTCCTCGCCCCCGCGGTCGGCGGGTCGCCGCCCGCGTGCCCGAACCGTGTGCGGAAGCCCTGCGGGTCCGCGGCCATGTGGCGGCGCAGTGTCTCGATGAGCACGCTGGTCAGGTCGGGATCGGTGACCCGGCCGGCTCCCAACTCCAGCAGGCGAATGGCCCCCTCGAACGAGTACGCCTGGCGATAGGGGCGCACCGTGGTGAGCGCGTCCAGTATGTCCACGACGTGAATAATGCGGGCTTCCAGCGGAATTTCGCGGCCCCGCAGCCCACGCGGATAGCCCGAGCCGTCGTGGTTTTCGTGGTGCAGCAGCACCGCTTCGAGCACTTGGATGATCTGGCTCACCGGCTTCAGCACGTCATGCCCGATCTGGGGATGCTGGTGCATTTGCTCCCACTCGTGGGCGGTGAAGGGTCCGGGCTTGTTGAGCACGAGTTCCGGCACGCCGATCTTGCCGACATCATGTAGCAGCCCGGCCCACTCCAGCGCCTGGAGCTGGCTCGGCGGCAGTCCGAGCGCTTCGCCCAGCAGGCGCGCGTACCCGCCGGCACGTTCCGAGTGCGTGGCGGTGTAATTATCTTTCGCGTCAATGGCGTTCACGAGCGTACACACCGTTTCCAGCGCGGTCTGTTGCAAGTGGCGTACCATGTCCGCGTTGCTCAGCACCTGCGCGCCGTGGGCGAGGACCGACTCGGCCGCGAGCACGTCGCGTTGCTCGAAAGCCCGCTCCGACGCCGACCGCAACACGATGATCACGCCTGGTTCACACCCCGTGCCCTGCAGGGCCGCCACGAGGACTCTGGAGTTGGCCAGCGCGGCGGCCTCGCTGGCGCTCAAAACCGGCACGATTGTACGGCCGGTCGTTCGCACCGCTTCGACGTGCACGGCCAGCGCCTGCCGAACACTATCGGGTCCGGCGGTGACTGCCGCACCCGCGCCGCCGTCCAGCCCGATCTGCTGACAACAGCCCGCCCGGTCCAGGAACACCGCGCCGGCCGCGAGCAGCGTGCCGAAGCGGCGGATTAAGTCGAGTTCGATCTCGTCCGGGTCCCGTAACTGCGAGATGTGGGCCGTGAGCTCGAACATGCGGTTGAGCTGTTCGTGCCACTGCAGCAGCTCGCGGCCGAGGCGGTCTTTTTCCTTGGCCAACCGGGCCAGGTGCGCGAGCATGCGGCTCGCGACGTCAGCCTCGCGGGCAGCGGCTGCGCTCTCCGTACAGACTGAGACTCGGCCGTTGCTCATGCTACGTGCACCTGGTCAGAGGGATTGACGAAACCACTACTCTCCATATCGAGATTCCGGTCCCCGCCAATCGGTTTGTGTCGCCGGGAATCCCTGTGGGGGCGGAGGCGGGCGGAATCTGGGACGTGTCGGCGAGTGGGAGTCGGATAATTCACTGGCGGGGCGGTTCGGTTCGGTGCCAGCCGAAATGTGACCGCCGACGTCCCCAGCGGGCGCTGGACAGGGGTGGTGTGTTAGAAACGCACGCCGCGCGCCGCTGACCCTCACGCCGCGTTAATCGCTTTTTCTCACATTTCGACACCGCGCGAAAACGCCGGGCGCGAAAGGGGTTTGGCGCTGTGCAATGGCCCGTGCGCCGCCCGGCGGAGTCAGGCAAGGTCAGCCGGGAAATGTCGATTTAGTCGTGCATGCGGCGCGGCGGCGCGGTATTCTGGAGTCAGCGGGCGATCGCGAGGCCTGGGCCGGCACCAGCCGGGGTCCGACGCCGGGTTCCGCAGGTCGTGGACGTTCATGCACTTCCGGCAGGAACAGGAGTGACAACGTGTTCGGTAAAGGGCGAGCAGACCGGGGGCGGGACCTCCTTCTGGGTGCAACCGCGTGCTTGGGGATGTGCCTGCTGGCCGCCGGGGCCAGCGCGGCGGAGCTGCACGTCCCGGGGCAGTACGCCACCATCCAAGCCGCGATCAACGCCGCGCAGAATGGCGATACGGTGATCGTGGCCGACGGCATCTACACCGGGTCGGGCAACCGCGACATCGACTTTTTGGGCAAGGCCATTACCGTGCGATCTGCGAGCGGCCCGGTGAACTGCATCATCGACTGCGCGCCCGGCATCCACCGCGGCTTCCGATTCCATTCGGGTGAGGCGGAGTCGTCAGTCTTGGATGGACTGACCATCCGAAACGGGGACGCGCCCCAGGAGGAAGAGTGTTTATCCTCCGGGGGCGGGATTCTGTGCCGCGACGGGAGCGGTCCGACGATCCGCAACTGCATTCTGCTGCAGAATCACGCGAGCTGGTGAGGCGGCGGAGGCATAATGTGCTGGTACAGCACACCGACCATTGAGAATTGCCTGATTGCGAATAACACGGGCGTTGAAGGCGGCGGAATCTGCGTGTACAACGCTGGGCCGGACAAGGTCGCCGTCCGGAACTGCATCATCTTGGCCAACGAAGGTGAGTACGGAGGGGGCGTCGAAGGTTGCGGGCTGGTACTGTACGGCTGCACGATCGTGGCCAACAGCGAAGGCGGGATTTCCTCCCGCGGCGACACGAGGGTCTACAACAGCGTGATTTGGGGGAACACCCCGTCTCAGATTGTCCACGGCTCGCCGTACATAGAGTTTAGCGACGTTCAGGGCGGCTGGCCGGGCACGGGTAACATCGATGCCGACCCGTTATTCGTGGACCAGGGCACCGGAGACTTTCGCCTTCAGGCCAGTTCGCCGTGCATCGACGCCGGCAGCCAGAGTTATCAGCCCCTCACGCTCGAAACCGACTTCGACGGCCGCATGCGCGTTTGGGACGGCAACGGGAATGGTCAAGCGGTTATCGACATGGGCGCCTATGAGCACGGCTCCTTCCGCTACGGCGATCTGAACTGCGACGGTGCGGTCGATTTCGATGACATTGACCCGTTCATTCTCGCGCTCAGCGACCCGGCGGGCTATCAGGCCGCGTATCCGGGTTGCGCGCGCCTCCTGGCCGACGACGACGGCGACGGCGACGTGGATTTTGACGACATCAATCCGTTTGTGGCAAAAATCAGCGGAAACGTACGCGATCCGGGCTGACCGGGCGACGACCGGCTCATGATGACGCCAGCGAAACGCCCCAGCCCTTCCGCTGGAAGGACTGGGGCGCTCGCTTGGCGTGTCGCACGGCCTCCTGCCTTGATCCCACGGGCTGCTCGCTCAACCCATCAGATCCAACGGAAGTCGTTTGCACCCTCGCGTTGTCGTAAGACCCGGTCTAGCTCGACAGCAACGCCACGAAGGTGTTGATGTCATCGAAATCGACAATATCGTCGTTATTGCAGTCGCCGTTCATGAAGTCGCAGTCCGGGTACGCGGCCGCGTAGCCGGCCGGGTCGCTCAGAGCGAGCACGAACGGGTTGATGTCGTCGAAGTCGATCGCGCCGTCGCAGTTCAGGTCGCCGATGCCCGAGAGCATGCGGAGCACGACGCCGGTCGTTCCGAACGGCGTGCCGGTGCCGTTCGCCAGCACGTAGATCTCGCCGCTGGCGTCCTGCCCGAAGCCGAGCAGGGAGAGGCCCAGGGCGGTCTGACCCTGGAGCTTGAACTCCTTGAGCACGTTGCCGGTGTCGAGGTAGAAGAGCCGGCCGTCATTGGCAAACGTGCGGGCGAAATCACCGCACACGTACTTGCCGACGAGATGCGGATATTGGCTGCCGCGGTAAACGAATCCGCCGACGACGGCCAGGCCGTCGCCATGGTCGTACTCCGCGACCGGGTGAATCAGTCCGGACGGCACATCGAGCGGCCGGTCGGTCACGTAGCCGGCCTGATCGCCGTTAAACACGAAGTAGAAGTTGCCCTCCTTGGCGCGCCAGCCGTAATTGCCGCCGGCCACGACCGGGGGGTTGATTTCTTCGATCGCGTTCTGGCCGACATCGGGGCAGTGCAGGTCGCCGGTCGCGGAATCGAAGGAGAACCGCCAGGGGTTGCGCCAGCCGAGCGAGTAGTTCTCGTCGAGGCCGGCCACGCCGACGAACGGATTGTCAGCCGGGATCCCGTACTGGCCGTTCGCGGAGTTCGTGCCGTGCGGATCGATGCGAATGAGCTTGCCGAGGATCACGTTGTTATTCTGCCCGTTGCCGATGCAGCCGTGGCCGTAGCGCGGGCTGGGGAGCTTGCGATCGCGATCGTCGCCGCCGCCGCCGTCCCCCAACGAAGCGTAGAGCCTGCCGTCCGGGCCGAAGTTCAGCGCGCCGCCGTTATGATTGAACTGCGGCTTGTCGATGCGCACGAGTTCCCGGCGGCTGTTGGGATCGACGACGGAGTTCGGGTCGGTGGGGTTCGGGACTTGCCACTCGGCGATCACGCTCTGGCAGTTCGGGATCTGGTTGGGGTCGTTCGGGTCGAGTGTCGTGAAGTCCGCCGTCCCGGTGTCGGGCTCGGAGGTAAAGGTATAGAGGTAGCCGTTGCTCGCGTAGTTTGGATCGAACGCGATGCCGAGGAGCCCGCGCTCGTCAAAAGTACCCGGCCCGTTGACGCCGAGCGGCACCAGTCGGGAGTACACGTCGAGGAATACGCTCTTGTCCCCGTTGGACAGGTCGACGGCCCACAGAATGCCGTTCTGGTCGCTGACGAAGAACCGGCTGTCGCCCGGAGCGGACGCGCCCCAGTTCGGGGCGGTCATCCCGGATGCGATCGGCTGCAGCCGCACCCGGCGTGTCCCTTGCGGGATAGGCGGGAGCGGATCAACCACGGCCGCCGGCATCACCTGCCCGCGAATCTCGCCGCCGGGGAACAACGAGGTGTGGATGTTCACGTACCAGCGGCCGGCCAGCACATTGGCAGCGTCGGACGCGCTTAAGCCCGCCGACCCGATGATGGGACTGCCATTCGGCAGCGAGATGCGGACGCCCGCGTTAGAACACGGGTTGGCGGCCCCGTGGAAATGTGCGGCCGTCTGGCTGCCAGTGAGTCCGCTGAACGTGATGTTCCAGGAGAACAGATTGGTTACGAGGTCGAGCGTTGCCGTACCGCTGCCGGTTGCCGGGGTGGTCGCCATCGGCACTTCCTGGGCACCGTCCACTGTGATCGTAAAATCGGCATTCACACCTGAGACGATCGTGATCGTGCCCTTCATTTCGGCCATCACGCAATGGGGGACACAGAAGTAGGGCACCAACCCGACGCCACTGCTGGGGACCACCCAGTCAAACGTCTGGTTTGTGACGTTAATTGCCTGGTTGAAGTACAGACCGTCGTATGTGCAGTTGGTCCCGGAAGTCGCGGTATGACTGCCGTTGACCCACTGCCAGTGGACCGTGTCGCCCGGCGCCACGGTGATGTTCGCCGGCGAAAAGGCAAAGTTCTGACACGTCACGGTGTGCGTCGTCGCGGCCGCTCCGGCCACTATCAGTAGCAGCCCGAACACCGTGGCGACTCGCGTTCTGAAGACCCATACTTGCTCTCTCATGTCTTGCTCCTTTGGTTTGAATTCAGCCCTTTCCAACACAAAACTCGAAACGCACCACCTGGGCGCTCGCCCGCCCGGTCTGATCAGTCCACCGTCGCGCCGTCCAGGAGTTCCCGCATCAACGCGGGGCAGTTCACGACATCGACCGCCTCTCGGCACAGCACGCGCAGCCGTCGCAACCCGTCGCGGTCGATCCACGTCACGTTCTCGAAATCGAGGCGCACCTGGCGGCGTTGTGCTTGCCACCGACGGCACTCAGCCTCCAACTCCGCTACCCAGTCCGCTGCGACTTGTCCTTCCACCTTCAGGGTCACGCCGACGCCACTCTCCGCCACTTTTGTGATCCGCAACATCGTGATCCTTCCGCCGCCATGCGGCTGAATGAATAGATAGAGCAACTGGCGTTCCAATTAGTACCGAAAATATGCGATTTGTATTAATTCCTTGGCCATAAACGTTTTACGGTCTCAGCAGCCGCGACGGAGACTTGGCCGACGGGCCCTGTTTCACGATCTTTCAGGAATTCCACGAAATTCCGTGAATGCTCAGGTCGGCCGAGTGATCCCGAGCTTCTTCAGGCGAGATTCGAGCGTGGAGGGCTTCAACCCCAAGACGGTCGCCGCCCCGTGCGGGCCGCTGACCCGCCAGCGCGCCGCCTCGAGCACGCGGAGGATGTGTTGCCGCTCAACGTCGGCCAGCGTGAGCGCGGCGTTCTCCGGCGCGATCGGCTGCGGGACAGCGTTCGCGCGCGGCCATTCGCCCAGCTCAAGCGTCGGACCCGGGCTGAGAATGACCGCGCGCTCGATCACGTTCTGGAGTTCCCGGACGTTGCCGGGCCAGGTGTACGCACACAACGCCGCCATCGTTCGCGCGGGCACCGCGTCGATGCGTTTGCCCATTCGCCGGGCGAGGGCCACGGTGAAGTGGCGCGCCAGCAGCGGGATGTCGTCGGCCCGCTCGCGCAGCGGGGGCACCCGGATGGGAAAGACGTTCAGGCGGTAGTACAGGGCGGCACGAAACCGCTGCTGGCCCAGCGCGGGGTCGAGGTCCTGGTTGGTGGCCGCGACGACGCGCACGTTGACGCGCAGCGTTTCCGTCCCGCCGACGCGCTCGAACTCGCCCTCCTGTAGCACGCGCAGCAGCTTGGGCTGGAGCTCGAGCGGCAGATCACCAACCTCGTCGAGGAAGATCGTGCCGCCGTCGGCCATTTCGAAACGGCCGATTTTCCGGGCCAGCGCGCCGGTAAAGGCGCCCTTTTCGTGCCCGAACAGCTCACTCTCCACGAGACCGGCGGGCAGCGCGGCGCAATTGAGTTTCACCAGGATCGCGCCGCGGCGTGCGCTCTGGCCGTGGATAGCTTGCGCGACCAGTTCTTTGCCGGTGCCCGTTTCGCCGGTCACGAGGACGGTGGAGTCGGTCATCGCGACCTGGTCGATCATCTGCCGGACGTTCTGGATGGCCGGAGACTCACCGACCATTTCGTCGTGGCTGCGGTGGGCCTTGATCTCCTCGTGGAGATAAAGGTTTTCGAGGTGCAGCTTACGGAGCTTTTGCTGGGCCTGCTGACGGTCGTTTACGTCGCGCAGGATGAGGGTCAACAGCCGCTGGGCGGCGAACTGAACCTGGGAGATGGTGGCCTCAATGGGGAAGGTCTCGCCGTCGGCCCGCAGCGCGCTCAATCCGGTCGGTACCCATACATACGGTTTCTTCACGCGGTTTTGCGCAAACGCCGTTCGACAACGCGTCAACATTTCGCGCAGGGCCGGCGGGGCAAAGCGGTCGAACGACTGCCCGATGGCGGCTGCGGCCGGGCAGCGGAAGACCTCCTCCGCGGCCGAGTTAAACAGGCGGACGATGCGCTGCTCGTCGATGGTCACGATGGCATCGAGCGCGGACGCGAGAATCAGCGCCAGCCGCTCTTCGCTCTCACGCAGCGCCTCCTCCGCCCGTTTGCGCTCCGTGATGTCGCGCGAGATCCCGATCAGCCCCACGATGCGGCCGGCCGTGTCGCGGTAGGGCGTCTTGGTCGACAGAAATACGCGCGGCTGCCCCGCAATGGGAAGCGTTACCTCGAAAGCGTGCGGCTCGCCGGACTGGAGTACCTCGCGGTCATGAGCGATGACTGCGGCGGCCGTCTCGGGCGGGAAAAAGGCGCGGTCATCCCGTCCCAGGATCTCGTCCGCTCGGCGGCCAATGTAGCGGGCCCCCGCCGCGTTGATCGCCACGTAACGTCCGTCGAGGTCTTTGACAAAAACCGAGTCCGTGGTCCCGTCCAGAGCGGCGCGCAGCAGCCGCGGCTCCTCGCTGAAACCGGCGGAGCTCAGGCCCACTGCGGCTGTGTCGTTAGCCGGCGGCACATGTTCGTTTCCTGACACATTCACGCTGGTTCTCGCCTATCGGTCGCTGGACTCCGCCGTGAGCTCGAACCACTCCCCCTTCCGCCGAACGGACACCACCGGCGTTTCCAATTCGTGGTCGAAGGCGTACAGGCCGTCCCGTTCCGCGAGCCAGGTGAGCATTTGCTGTTTGGAGGCCCGGTTGTCGAGCGGGTACAGGTCGTAAGCCATGTTATAGGCGGCCCCGAGATGGTGTCGCGTGGGCATGAGGTCGCCGCCGAAAGCGAGCACGCGATCGCTGCCCTGCACGGCGATGGAGTGGTGTCCGCGGGTGTGTCCGGGCGTGGGGAGCGTGTGGATGCCCGGAGCGATTTCGGTGGCGCCCTCGATGACGCGCCAGGCATCGGCTGCACAGAGCGGCGAGTAGTTCTCCGCGCGATACGTGGCGGTCATGATGCCGAAGTTCGCGCAGGCGTCGTCGAGTTCGGGCTTGTGTACGTACACGCGGGCGTTCGGGAAGGTCAGTTTCAGTTGGCCATCGGCGTTGTGGGTCAGCCCGCCGGCGTGATCGAAGTGCAGGTGCGAAACCACGACATCGGTGATCGACGCCGGGTCCACCCCCAGTGCCAGCAGGTTGGGCCGCAACCAGCAAGTGGGGTCGAGCGCGAAGATGTTCTGCTCTTTGGGGGTGTACTTTGAGCCGTGGCCGGTTTCGATCAGCACGCGGCGGTCGGTGCCCGGGCGCTCGACGAGCAGGCAGTTGCAAGCCAGCAGAATGCGATTCTGGTCGTCGGCGGGGTAGCTGCGGGACCAGAGCGCCTTGGGAATCAGGCCAAACATGGCCCCGCCATCGAGCTTGAACTGGCCGCCGCTCACGAGGGTGACGGTGCAGTTGCCCAGGTCGTAGCGGGGCGGTGGGTTCGCCTGCATAATGCTAATGATATCCGACTGCCACGCTGGAGGACGCACTTTGACACTCGCGAAATCGCCGCTGGATATCCGCGGCCTGTGCCTCGATGTCGATGGTGTGCTGACCGATGGGCGGCTGTCGTGGGACGACGCCGGCCACGGCGGCCGGCAGTTTCACGTACACGACGGGTTTGCGATTGACTGGTATCAGCGGCTCGGCGGCGTCGTGCTCATTTGCTCGGGCAAGACGTCGGAGGCCGTCGCCGCCCGGGCCCGCGAGCTGAAGATCCAGCACATGGTCCAGGGCAGCCGCGATAAGGTGCGCGACGTGCAGGCCCTCATCGCGCCGCTGGGGCTGCGGCTCGACCAACTCGCGGTGATGGGCGATGACTTGCCAGACGTGCCGCTCATGAAGGTCTGCGGTTTTCCGATCGCCGTCGCGAACGCGGTCGATGAGGCCAAGGCCGCCGCACGGCTGGTGACGCGCCGGGCGGGGGGCGACGGGGCCGTGCGCGAGGCGCTCGAGCACCTGCTGAGGCTGTCCGGGCAGTGGGCCGAGGTGCTGGCACACTACGGGATAGGTACCCAAGGAACGTAACGTCGGACTCGGAGGTCCGACGCTACTATGCCGTCGGACTCGGAGGTCCGACGCTACTATGCCGTCGGACTCGGAGGTCCGACGCTACTGGACGCGCCGCGCGCGTCAGGCGAGGATTACCCGTATGGCGCGAAACATCGTCCTGGCTGTCGCCACGCTGGCGGTCCTGGTGCTCGTGTTCGTCGGGTATGGATTGCTCGTCGGCACGCCGGCCGCGGAACACGCCGACCGGCGGGGTACCGAGCCGGTCCCACGGCACGAGCCGCCCACAACCGCACCGCTGAAGGTCGGCGACATGCTGACCATCCCCGCGGGCGGCAAGATCATGTTCCGCCGCTATGACGACAAGACCGGCCGGCCGCGCGACATGTTCCTGTGCCGCGATTGGCAGCCGGTGCCCGGCTCGAAGAACGAGATCCGCGTCGCGCAGCCCGAGTTGGCCATTCGGCTGCCCAGCGGCATGATCGCCACGATCTCCGCCGAAGAGGGACAAATCACGGTCGATCGGCTGGAGGAATCGCAAATGCGGCCCAAGCTCGGCCGCCTGGCCGGCGACGTGCGGATGGTGGTGGACCGCGATACCGGACTTGACCGCTCGCCTAAAGAGGAACGGCCTGAGGACCTGATCACGATCGCGGTGCCGCAACTGACGTTCGATCTCGAGATCGGGGAGCTTAAGACAGACGATCACATTACGGTCGTTTCTGACGACTTCGAGATCGCCGGCGCCGGCCTGCACCTCATCTGGAACCAGATGGCCAATCGGATTGAGACCTTGACCATCGAGCGCGGCGAGCAGTTCGTGCTCTACGGCGCCGCGGGGCTGTTCGGCCTGCAACCCGGTCGCGAAACGGGCGAGACCAGCACGTCTGAGCCCGCCACCGCCCCGGCGGAAAAAGCCAAGCACCGGCAGCCCAGACGACCGCCGCGCCCGGCGACGGCGTATGATTGCCTGCTTACCGGCGGGCTCGTGGCCGAGCAATACCACGGCAGCGAGCGGGTCGGCGGGCTGGACGCGGACGAGGTGCACCTGCTGTTCGACGTGGGCGGTGCCAACCGGCTGGTCAGGGCCAAAACCCCCACGACCACGGCACTTGGCGCGCACGGCGCGTCCAGTAGCGTCGGACCTCCGAGTCCGACGAGCCGCCCGGCGCGCGAGGAGCGTGATCGGCTGGTCGTACACTGGACCGGCAAGCTGCAACTCGGTCCGACGGAACCGCCGGGTGCGGACGAGCCGCCGCGCCGTCGCTTCGAGGCGGTGGGGAACCCGGTCGTGCTGACGCGCGGCGATGGCACGGTGCGCTGCACCAAGGTGGTTTACCACGACGACACGCGGCGTGTGTGGCTCTATCCGACCGCTGGCGGCACGGTCGAGTTCGGCATGGGAGCGAACCTGTCGGCGTCGGCGGAGAGCGTGTTCATCGACCGCAATGCGCGGATCGCCAAGCTGATCGGCAACGTCGAGTTGCGCTCCCGCCACGGCGGGACCCCGGCGGCCCGCGTTTCGTCGATCCGTAGCTCTTACTGGGCGGAATTGCACTTGGCTGAGTCGGCGGCCACCGGCGAAGTTGCCGACAGCGGTGCGCTGGTGGACGTGGGGCGGCTCGAGTCGGCCACGTTTGTCGGCGACGTCCAGGTGGTCCTGAACGAGCAACTGCTCACGGCGCACCGGCTCGACGTGACGTTCAAAGCCGACGCCGCCGGGCGGTCGTTCGAGGAATCGCTCGATGGCGCGACGGCGAGCGGCAACGTGGTCCTGACCAGCGGGAAGGGACGGCTGGAAAGTGGCGAACTGGACCTGGCCTTCGCGCTGGCGCCCGAGCGCGGTCTGTATCCACGCCGGATGGACGCCCGTGGCGACGTGGTCATTCACCGCGACCGGGCCAGCATTCGCGGCGAGCATATTTCGGCCGAGCTCGAGCCGCCGCCGGCCGAGTCCGCTGACAAGCAGGCCGCGTTCGTGATGCGTACGCTCAGCGTGCGCGGCGATGCGGAGCTGATCGACCCGGATAACAAGACGGCGGCACGTGGACAGGAGATTACCGCCGAGTTCGAGGGACTGAATCGGCTTGCCACCGCGACTGTGAGTGGCGACGAGTCGCAACCCGGCTTGGTACACGCCCGGCCCTACACCGTCAGCGGGAGGAAGGTCGAATTGGACCGCGGCGCGCAGACCATACACGTGGACGGTCCGTCGCGCCTCGCGCTGCGCACGCAACGAAGCCTGCAGGGCGAGCGGCGCGGCCAGCCCGTGCCGGTGATCGTCACGAGCGACCGCCTGCTGCACATCGACGGCCGGCGAAACACCGTCCGCTTCGAAGGCAGCGTGGTGGCACGCAGCGAAGAAGAGGAGCTGCGCGGAGACACCCTGGCGCTGCTGCTGGAAGATGTCGCCGACACCGCCGCGCCGGAATCCCGGCCCGCGTGGCAGGAGGCCTGGCACCAGATGCGCCGGGCGCTCGGCGCGGCGGACAAGCAGCGCTCGTCCGACGACCTCTTCGCGCTGCAAGCGGAGGATGAGCGCGAGAAGCTGCGCAAGGAACCCGTCCGGCTGACCGCGGACAACGCCCTCGTCACCAGCGAGACGTTCGAGGCCGGCGACGAACAGCCCGTGATGCACGCCAGCATCTCCGCCCCGCGGCTCGAGGTCGATATCGTGAGCCGCGAGATCATCACCACCGGCCTGACCGACCTGCTGATGACCGATCGCCGCGGCGTGCAGGATGCGGACGCCGCCCGCGACGCGCTCGGTGTGCCGACCGCGCTGCTCAGCCGCGGACCGAGCCAGTCGGCCATCCGCTGCACGGGCCGCATGAGTTACACGCTCGGGCCGGACGGTCCGGACCGCCGCGACACAGTGATATTCGAAAACCAGGTCGTGTTTGTACACCGCACGGGCAAGGAGATGGTCAACCTGGCCGAGATGCTGCCGCAGGTGACGCAGAAGCCGGAGCTCCTCGATGCGCTCAAGAGCCGCAACGCCGCGCTCGATTGCGACCGGCTCGAGTGCTGGTTTGCGGTCGATCAGAACGATCACACTCCGCGGCGTGGCGGAGCGTTGACGCGGGCGCCTCTGCGGCTGGCGTCGATGCTGGCGTCGGGCAGCGTGTACTTGCGGGACCAACAGGACCCGTTGATTCGCGAAGTCAACGCGGGCTGGCTCGAGTTCAGTCGGGAGCAGAGCCGGATTCACGTGCGCGGCACGCCAGGGGCGGACGCCCGCGTGTACTCCCAGGACAAGAAGACCGGGCTGTTCGACGTACACGCCGGGCCGCAGCTCGTCATCAACCTGGCGGACGGGACGATTCGGTCGGATCGGATTGAAGGGGAAATGCGGAGGAAGTAGCGAGTGGCGAATAGCGAGTAGCGAGTTGCTCCAACTCGCCGCAGCGATTCGTGACTCGTCGCTACATTCGCTCGATCACCTCAATCCCCAGCAGCCCCAAGCCGAGTCGCAGGGTTCGGGCCGCGAGGTCGCAAAGCCGCAGCCGGGACAGCCGCACCGCGTCGTCTGCGGCGAGCACCGGGCACGATTCGTAGAAGCGCATGAAATCGGCCGCCAGTTCGTACAAGTAGGCACACAACGTGTGCGGCGTGAGGTTGCTCGCCACGTCGTCGATGGCCTCGCGCAGCCGTGCAAGGCGCAGGGCCAAGGCGCGTTCCGTGGGGTGGTCGAGGGCCAGTTTCACGTCCGGGGCATACACATCCGCCGTGCCGCCGCGGTCGACTGCCTTGCGGTAGATCGAGCGAATGCGCGTGTAGGCGTACATCATGTACGGGGCGGTATTGCCCTGCATCGCGAGCATCGTGTCCCAACTGAACACGTAATCGCCGTTGCGGTCACGGCACAGGTCAGCGTATTTCACCGCCGCGATTCCCACCCGCCGGGCGATATGGCGTCTTTCGTCGTCAGAGAGTGGCGCCGCGATTTCCCCCGCTTCGTGCCTGCGTGCCTCCGTGCCTTCGTCCCTGCTGCGAAGCAGCTCATAAGCCCGCGCTTCCGCCTCAGCGAGCAACTCCCGCAGCTTGACGTTTTTCCCGTCGCGGGTCTTGAGCGGCCGACGGTCGCTGCCCAGCACGCTGCCATAGGTCACGTGCTCGACGCTCACGTCCGGCCCGACCCAGCCGGCCAGCCGTGCGCACTCGAAGAACATCTGGAAGTGCAGCTTCTGGCGGGCGTCCGTGACATAAATGACCCGCTGGGCGCCGCGCCCGGTCGGAAATTCCAAGTCGCGCAGGCGGAAGCGAATGGCCGCCAGGTCCGTCGTCGCGTACAGGTACGCCCCGTCCGACTTCTGAATGATCATCGGCAGATGACTGCCGTCGGGGGCCTTGAACCGCGGCTGGCCCTGCTCGTCGTACATGAACACGCACACCGCGCCCTGGTCGTCGCGCACTTCGGCCCGGAGACTGTCGCACTGGCTTCCAGCCGGTGAAAGCTCCTGCCTGAGTCCTGCCACGAGCGGTTCCAGGCGATCGTTGTAGAAGCTCTCGCCGCGCACGTCGTCCGGCGTGAGCAGTACCCCTAGCCGTGCGTAGATTTCCGTGAACGCCCGCCAGCTCTCGGCACAGATTTGCTGCCAGACGTGCCGGGCGACGGGGTCGCCGGACTGGAGCTGTCCGACGCACAGCCGGGCCTCGTCGGCAAAGGCCGGGTCCTGCTTAAACCGCTCTTGGGCCGCCCGGTAGTCGTTCTCGATCGCCTCCAGCACGTCGCCGTGCGTCGCGGACGTGGGCAGCGGGTGCTCGCGATACCAGCGAATGAGCATGCCGAATTGCGTGCCCCAATCGCCGATGTGGTTCTGGCGGATCACGTCGTGCCCCTCGAAGGCGAGCGCGCGGGCGAACACGTCGCCGATGATCGTGCCGCGGAGATGCCCGACGTGCATCTGCTTGGCGATGTTGGGCTGCGAATACTCGACCACGACCCGCAGCGGTTGGGTCACCGGGGCCAAACCCACACGGTCGACGGGCGCGTGGGAATGTGGGAACGTGGGAACGTGGGAACAGAGTTCCGGCGCCGGAATCTCCGCCAAATGCCGTGCCAGAAACTCATTCCGCAGCCGAATGTTGATGAAACCCGGCCCGGCAACCTCCAGCGGCTCTACCACGTCGCCGAGCAGCGGCTCGACGGCGGCCTTGATCCGCTCCGCGACCTCGCGTGGCTTGATCTTGAGGGTCTTCGCGAGCGCCATGGCGGCGTTGCACTGGTAGTCGCCGAACTGCGGGTCGCCCGCGAGCCGCAGGCCGGCGTCGGCAGGCACGGCCGTGGTACCCGCCACCTGCGCAAGCGCCGCGGCGAAGCGGGTGGAGAGCATTTGTTGCAGACTGTCGTGTTTCATTGAGTTAAGAGTAGCGAATAGCGCGTAGCGAGTTAAGAGGCCGTCCGCGGGGGACAACGACAATGCGAGGTTCGGGGGCTCGTCTTGCGGGGCGCGCGGGCGAGTCATACCATCCCCGCGGCGCGGCTTCGGCCGGCGCATGAACGCGGCGCACGCGGCTAGGAGGCGCTCCGTACACGCACGGCGGCCACAACGAGGAGTAATGGGGCCATGGTGACGGTCTGGTGCATCGTCGTTTCTCTCGGATCATTGTTCTTCTTCGGATTACCGCTCGCGGCGTGGGTTGCTCGGCGCGACGAAGAGGGCGAGACCGAGACGGCGTGGCTGCTCGCACCGTTTCTCGGGCTGTCCATCATCGTCCTCGTGCTCCAGAACCTCGTGTATCTCGATCTCCGCGTCGCCACCACGACGCCGTGGCTGTGGGGCGCGGGTGCGCTGCTGGTGCTGCTCCTCATCCTGTCCGGGCGATGGCCCCAACTCCGTAAGGCTTTCCCGCGGGATGTTTTCCTCTGCGCGCTGCTGGTCTGCGGCGTCCAGTCGGCGGGCCTGCTGATCCGCGGCGTGGACCAGTACGTAGGCAGGTTGTGGATCGATCAGTTCACCTACACGGTGACCGCTCAATTCCTGTTGGACCAGCCGTTTAGCCTGACGTCCGAACAAGTGGGCGATCAGCCACACCTCTATAAAGCGCTGCACATCAAGCACGACCGCATTGGACAGTCCATTCACCACGCCTTCGTGGCGGCTAGTTGCGGACTGGACGCCAAACGGACCTTTGAACCCGCCATCCTGTCGGCGTGTTTCCTCAATGTGCTCGCGCTGTTCCTACTGGCCCGCCGCGTCACCACTCGGCGCATGGCGGCCCTGTTGGCAGCCGTCGGCGGCGGTCTGCTGCCCGCCATCGCCCAAGTGCATCTGGAGAGCTTTCACTCGCAGATGCTGGCGATGCCGCTGATGTTCGCCTGGCCGGAGCTGCTTCACCGCCTGCTGCACACGCGCCGATTGGTCTGGCTGCTGCCGACCGCGGCGGTCGGCGCAGCGATGGCGAGCATCTACACCGATTACGTACCGCTGTTTGTGGGTGTCGCGGCCGTGGTCCTGGCAATCGAGCTGATTAAGCAGCGGACGTATGTAGTCACCCGCTGCGGGCTCTGCGTTGCAGTGCTTGGCCTTGCGGCGGTGCTGAACATCGGCTACGTCACCGACCTGACGCGGATCGTCTTTGGACGGCTGACCCAGGCGGGGGTGCTGCCCGCCATTTACCCGTGGGCGCTGCGCGGGGAGGGGCTGGCGCGCCTGTGGGTGGGCGACTTCGTCGAGGCCTGGACGGCTGGTACGCCGCGTTGGCTGGCCGCGGGAGCACTGGTGCTCACGGTAGGATTGGTGGCCGGCATCCTGTTCGATATCTGGCGGCGGCGTGACCCGGTGCTGGTCGGCGCCACGGCCCTGCTCATGTTGCCGGCACTGCTCGCCACCCGCGGGCAAGTGTACGCGTATCAGTTCTACAAGATTCTGCTGTCGGTGTGTCCGCTGCTTCCGCTGGGACTTGCGGCTTGGCATGGGGCCATCGAGGCGCGCACTACACGGTGGGGGACCGCCACCGGCCGTCTGCTCAGGGGTGTCGGCCTGGGCCTGGCGGTGATCGTTGGCGCTGCAACCACCGTTATGACCGTCCGCGCCGGGGTTGGGGAGACCGTGGCCGACATCGGCCGAGGCTTCGCGGAACACTTGCGCTACCCCGACATCCGATACCTCTGTGACTATCTCTCGCGCTTGAAAGGCGAGGACGTTTTTATTCACAACGGCCCAGCCGTGGTCAACGGTTGGCTGGCCTACTTTGCGCGCGAGGATCGAGTGTGGCTCGGCTATCCGGAAATCTCGGACATCAGCATCGCCAACTCGCCGGGCGGGAACGTGACCTGTGCCAACCTCCCCGCGAACTTGAACGTCATCGACAGCGGCGCTCAGTACGCCTGCGGGCTCTTGTCTTCCGGCCCGTTCTTCCCCGACACGCGCACCGAATTGAAGGCCCGTGTTGATCCATTCTGCATTTGGGAGCTCCGTCGCCCGGATTGGCTCATGCTCCTCGAATGCCGATGGGGATACGGCCCCGGCGAGATAGGCAGTCACGGCTTTTGGTGTGGCGACAAACCAATCGTCATACACTTCCTGTCACCCAGCGCGGGCGAGGCGCGCATCGCCCTGCGTCTCGACGCAGGTCCGAATCTTCCGGATCCCACACGCTGTCGCTTACGCATCACGACGAACCGTGGGTACGATGCGACTGTTCCAGTTTCGCTGCCCGCGTCGATCGAGTTGCCGCTGCGCTTGGAGCGCGGTAAGACGCTGGTCACGATTACCGTCGACGATGCGCCGCGGCCCGGCCCGGCCGCGCCCGAAGACCCGAGGACCCTGATGGCCGCCGTACTGGAGATGCCGCGGTTCGTCTCCTGGACCCCTGACGCACCGTAGGCGCGCGATGTCCCGAATCCTGGCCTGGAGTTACTTGTGATCCGAAGGGTCGCTACCGTAGTTGCGGTCACTTGGCTGGCGGCAAGCGTCTGGGGCGCCAGCGCGCAGGGGGCTTCGGACGACGACACGTTCCTCGCTTCGATCCTGCAGATCGAATTCGACCAGCACCTCGGCGAGGATACGGGCCTCGAAGTCGATCCGGCACGCGAGCTCACCGTCGACCGCTGTGAGGCGGTATTGCGTGAGTTGCGACCCGGCGCCGTGAGCGTGTTCGCCGTCGGGCACGAGGGGTGGGCGCGGATCTTCAACACAACGCTGCCACCCCATCCCGCGCTGTCCAAAGACACGCTCGCCGTTTGGCGCGAAGCGTGCAGCCGCACCGGCACGCCTATGTATGTCTACATCAGTTCGCTCATCAACTACAAGCTGAACCGCGAACACCCCGAATATGCCCGCCAGTTTTCCAACGGCGGCGTCGCTCCTCAGCGTCTGGATCACAACTCGGATTACGTGGACAAGGTCCTGATCCCCTTCATCGAGACCATCCTGCAGCGCTACCACCCGGAGGGGCTCTGGCTGGACGGCGATTTCTGGAGCATTTTCCCGAGCTGGAATCCGGCCTCCGTGCGACTGTTCAAGCAGCAGACCGGTCTGGACGCTCCCAGGGATTTCGGCCATAAGAACTTCCCCGCTTTCTGGCGCTTCACGCTGGATAGCCATGCGGAATACTTGGGCCGGCTGACCAACGCCATCCGGGCGCGCGATCCGAACTGCGTGTTCGCGGTGAATGGCGCCTTCACGCTACGCCACCCGCGCGTCCCGCCGGCGTACATCGGCCGCACCAGCCTGGACCCGCCCACATTCTTCGGGTTGAGCGCCGGATGCCTGGAGGCGCGCTATGGCAACGCCCATCCGGCCACGCCGCTCGACATCGTAATTTCCGGATTCGTCGAGCCGGAGGGCGCACCCTATCCCTATCCGAAGACGGCCGTACAGCTTGCCCAGGAGGCGGCCACGGTTCTCGCCAATGGCGGGCATCTGAAGGTGTACGTGAACCTGAGCGCCGACGGCAGGATTGATGCCGGCGACGTGCGGCGCGTCCGTGAGGCCATTCGCGAGTTCTGCCGGCCACGCCAGGAGTGCTTTGGCCCCTCTGCATCGGTACCCGACATCGCCATCCTGCACACACGCGCACTTCGACCGCACGCATCGATTGGATGAGATTCACGGCGCGGCTTTGGCCGTCCTGCGCAGCAATCGGCACTGCGACATTCTCGACGACGCTACCTTCTGCCGCCGGGCCGGGGAGTACTCGCTTGTGGTCGTTCCAGAGCAGGGCGAGCTCTCGGATGCGGTCCTCGCGACACTGGATCGTTTCGTCCGACGTGGCGGTGGACTGGTCGTGTCGCTGCCATCCGGTCTGGAAGGGGCGGATTGCGAGCGACTGCTGGCACCGTCCGACCAGAACGCAACTCCGGCACGAGTAGCGGTCCAGCCAGCGCTCGCGCAACTCCTGCCGCTCGAACCGGTCCGCCAGGTGTGGACCGCGGCTCGGATGAGCACTCCGGCCGGGCCTGTGGGGGTGCCGGCCGGTTGGTTCGAAGTGCAGCGGCGTGGAATGGCGTCGGACCCTGCTGTGCCGGCAGACCTGGGCGTGGTGACCACGCCATCGGCCGACAGGGGTTGGCCGGGACAACTGCATTTTCCCGTTGAACGGGGACGAGTCGCCGTGTTTACCGCCCCGGTGTTTCGGAGCTTCAGTGAGGGTCCCGACCCGCGCTTGCGGGCACTGATTGACGGTGCGCTGGAGTGGGCGCGCGGTCGTGCTGCGCCGCTGCGTGTGGTGGCCCCCCCGTGGATCGAGGTGAGTTGGCGGCGGTCGGCCGAAGGTGAGATCATTCACCTGGTGAATCACGCCCGGGGCTCCGAGGCGCGTCCCCGCAGCCCGGTCGTTGAGTACGTTCCTCTGGCCAACCAGGTGCGCGTAGAACGCGAGCTGCCGCGGCCACCGCGGGCGGTGCGCTTGGTTCCGTCGGATGCCGGCGAGATACACAGCGAATGGGCTGACGGTCTATTGCGCGTGACGTTGCCTGCCGTTGCGGTTCACGCCGCGCTGCTGCTCGAGTGGTCGGAGCCGGAGAGTCAGCCGTGAGAGTGAAGATCGTTGTGGCCGCGGTGTTCGGCTGGTATCTCGCCGGGTTTGGCACCGCCCAACCGGCTACCGAGTCCTGCCGGGCCGAGTTGCAGGTCCAGCCTTGGCACGCCCATGTCGTGGTTGCGGGTGTGCCCGCGGAAGTCGCTCGGCAACTGTGCTCGACGACCAGCATGTTCCCCGGACTGCGTCCCGAATGCCTGATCCTGGCCGATGCTGAGCCGGTAGCACGCGTGCCGCTCGCGGAGGACGGACAACTGCGGTTTTACATCGCGGCCAACGTTGTCCGGGATCGGACGAGTCTGCTGATTGAGCTGCGGCCTTCCGCAACACAGGCGCCCGACGGCCGCCCGCTCGCCTGGTCACTGGCCATTCGCGGATGTGAGGCCGTGCAGTACGTTCGCCAGTCCTATACGATCGACATTGGACACCCGGGAGATGTGCCGTACGTCGGGAGCGGTTTTTCGTACCAGGAAGGCGCACAGGCGCGGCAGCCGGCGTGGGCGCACGATGCCGATTTTCGCTGGTCGCGCCCGGGCTGCCGTCTGCGCGTGCCCGTCGTGCCGGGGAACAGCCATACGATCACGCTTTTCGGCGGCGTCCCGGTTGGTTTTCGAGTCCTGAGCAATGAGCGGGAGTTGGCCCGCTTCGAGCGCGCCGCGACCAGCGGCTCGTATTCCTTCGACGTAGCACCGGAGGTTACGGCTGACCGCGCCTTTCTCGAAATGACGCTCGTGAGCCTGGACCCAATGCCGTTGCCGAATCTCGACCTGCGCGAGCTGTTCTGGGCCCTGGACAGAGTGACGGTCGAGACCTACGGGCCCGGCGGTGTTCTGGACGTTTCGGCCTTGCCGGCCGCCGACCTGGCGGACGCGGCGTTCCGGGCGGCACTCTCGGTCGATGATGAGGCGCCGTCTCCAGTGCCGGTTGCCCTTCGGGCACGCTGGGACTTGCCAGCGGGCTACAAAACCGTCGCCCAAATGCAGCAGGAAGTCGCGACCGTTCTCGCACACGGCGGCGCCTGGTTCCCCGCCGCAGACACGGAGCCCGCGGATACCGCGTACGTGAGCGCGCAACTCCTGACTCCTCTTTGGCGGATGACCGGGACGTTGAGCGCCCCGCAACGAGGAGAAATGACCGCCGATGTGGGGATTCTCATCACGCGCAGCCAACGCCGCGCCGCCCGCTTGCGGCCGAGTACGTCAGACCCACTGCTTCAATCCGCACGCGGAGCCATGCGACTCCTCGAGCGGCTGCAGTACGCGGTGGTACTCCTGGACGAGTATCGGCTGCCCGAGGATGGCTCCGACCTACCCTGCCTCATCGTGCCCAACCCGACTTTTTATCCGGTGAAGCTCTGGCGGCGCCTGCAAGGCTATGTGGAGCGCGGCGGCAGGCTGATTGTGGTGGCCAATCTCAGTCTCCCCTTCGATCAGGAGCCCGCCGTCCGCGCGCTGCTCGGGGCCGTACCCAGGTCCTACGAGCGTGGTCGGTTTCGCATTCCCGTTGGAGACGTCGAAGTTCCAGTCTACAACAACGATTGGCAGGCCGTCCTGGCTCTCGATGCCGCTCAGTTACTGTTGCCGCTCGCGCCGGCTACAGGAAGCGGGGGGGAGACTCCGGTGTGGCCGGCGGTGTGCCGGAGGGAATTGGGGTCGGGACGGGTCGCGACCTTGGCGCTGGATCTGTTTCGTGATTATGAGCGCTATTCCAGCCATCTGTACGCGGACGTACTGCACCATGTTCTCGATCAACTGGGTGTCACGCGGGCGCTGGCGATCCACGGAGCTCCCAGCGTCGTTCTCACGCGGGCAACCCGCGCAGACGGGTTGGCCGTCTACCTCACCAACGTGGCCCGCGGCCATTACGACTCGGGTGGGCTGATGAACGCGGCTTGCACGGCCATCTTCGCGGATGCGATTCCGCCGACGCCGCCGGTGGAACTCACGTTGAAGTGCGCGACGCGTGTCGCGGACGTGAGTTTTGTGCCGCCGGACGCCGCCGCCGTCTGGAAGTGGAGCGACGGGCTGCTCGACATCACCACTTCGTCCATCGCGATCCAGCAGGCGATCGTGGTCCGCACCGACGCCTCGCCTGCCACGCGGGTGCTCTCCTTGCCAGCGGGTTTGCCCGCCGACGTGCCCCTGGTCAGCATCGCCGAGTCAGTCCGCGCGGACCTCGGTCTGGTTCCGCCGCTACAGACGCCGTGGCCAGTCGAGAAAGTCGAACAGCGCCCGCTCCTGTGGCTCGGCACCGGGCCGGCGGAGGGCCTGACGTTCAACGTGGCCTGTGCGCACCCCCGCAAGTTCCTGCTGCGCATCGAGGCGGCCGCCGGACACGGACGTACCGATTTCCTGCGCCATCTCGTGCTCACGCGCGACGGCGAGCCCGTCTGGTCTGGCACCCTGGAAAAATCGGCGGTTCTGAGCGCGAGCCTGGAACTCGGTCCGGGCGAGCACCGTATGTGCTTGTACTGCACGGACGAGGCCACCGTGCTCAAACACCCGAACGGCGACACACGCAACCTGCTCGTGGCCCTGCGCGGCGTGACCGTTACGCTGACCCCGTAAACCGTCGGCCGCTCCGGGCGGCGCAGCGCTCACCTGCGGGTGCTGCGTTGCGTCGCGAGCTCGTGCGAGCGGCGATTTCTTGACGGTCACGGAGCCAGGGGCTAGGCTTTCGCGAGCGCGCCGAGTGTCCGAATTATGGTTGTGAGTCTCTGGAAATATCGCCGGCTGATCCTGTACAACTCCGTGGGCGATCTGCGCAACCGCTACCGCGGGAGCGTCGCCGGGTATTTGTGGAACGTGTTCGTGCCGCTGGCGCAGATTATCGTGTTTTCCACGATTTTTGCGGCCCTGATGGGCTGGGACCTGCCCGACATACGGGGGGTGAAAATCAAGAGCGGCCTAAGCTACGTCGTGTTTCTCTGCTCGGGGCTGCTGCCCTGGAACACGTTCGCGGATACGCTCATGCGCGGCGTGTCGAGCCTGGTCGGCAATGCGGGCTATCTCAAGAAACTGCCGCTGCCGGAACAGCTCTTTGTCGCCCAGGACGCGTGCAGCGGCTTTCTGTCCGGCCTCTTGGCCGTGGCGATCTTTCTCGTGTTCAGCATCGCCGTCGCCGGCTATGGGCCGTATTGGGAGTGGATACAGATTCTACCCGGCATGATCCTCCTGAGCAGCTTCGCGTTTGGGCTGGGGTTGGCCCTGAGTTGTATCAATGTGTTTTTCCGCGATGTACAGCCGCTTACGCAAGTGGTGGTGTTGCTGTGGTTCTGGCTTACGCCGGTTGTGTATATGGAGAGCCACTTCGACAAACCCGGCAAGGAGTGGATGCTGAGTCTGCTGGCGTTCAACCCGATGTACCACTTCGTGAAGATCTTCCACGAGGGCGTCTTCATGCACGGCTGGGTGCCGGCGCACACCTGGATCATCTGCGGGCTGGCGACGGCGGCGGTGAACGGGTTAGCGCACGCCGTGCTCTGGCGCCTGCGGGCGGATATTCGGGACGCGTTATGACGCCGGTAAAGGTCGAAGTCGCCCATCTGACCAAGCGCTTCAAGATCTACCGCCGCGCGTCCGGCCGGCTCATCGAGTGGCTGTCCGGCGGCAGCGCCGTCCGGCATGACCTGTTCACGGCACTCGACGACATCAACTTTACCATGCAGCAGGGGGAGTTCTTCGGCATCATCGGCCCCAACGGCTCCGGCAAGAGCACGCTGCTCAAAATCCTGACCCGTGTGCTCTGGCCGACCGCGGGCCGTTTTCACATCGACGGCCGCGTGACGAGCCTCCTGGAACTTGGCACGGGCTTCAACCCCGAGCTGACCGGCCGCGAAAACATCGTCAACAGCGCCCGTTTCCTCGGCTTTGACGAGGCGTACATCCAGCGGCGCATGCCGGAGATGATCGCGTTCGCCGACATCGGGCACTATGTCGATCAGCCGATCAAGTACTACTCTTCCGGCATGTTGGTACGTCTGGCGTTTTCGATTTTCTCGCACGTCGAGCCGGACGTGTTCATCGTCGACGAGGCCCTCTCGGTCGGCGACGTGTATTTCACGCAGAAGTGCTTCCAGCGCCTGGATCAGATGCGCAGCGCCGGCTGCACGCTGCTCTTTGTCAGTCACGACCTGACCGCGGTGCGCAAGTACTGCGACAAAGCTCTGTACTTGCACGAAGGCCACTGCCGCTTCCTTGGCTCGCCGGTCGAGGCCACGGACCTGTACCTGGAAGCCATGTCGCCCGGCGGGGTGGCGCGGCAGCTCGCACCCCAGAGCGACGGCCGGCTGCGTCCGGACCCTACGGCGGAGCAGATTCGCGCGCGGGTGACGGCCTTGCGTACCCGTTTCGGCCGCGAGCTCGGGGAGAAGTTCGATGAAGCCGCGTGCGCGCGGGTGGCCGGGTTTACCAGTGCCCGCATCGGCACCGGCCAGGCGCACGTGGTGGCCCTGCGCGTGTGTGGCGCGGACGGGCACAGCCGCGAGTGTTTCTCGCTGCGCGACGTCATTCACGTACACCTGCTGGCCGAGGTGGTGGCGGACGTCGCGAAATCGACCGTGAGTCTACAGGTCACCAACCACATGGGTATTGTGGTGTGGGGTACAAATCATGAGCGGCTGACCGGTCAAACGGTGACCTTGCGGGCGGGCACGTGGTTCTACACCCATTTTGTGCTCCAGCCCGGTCTCGGTCCCGGTGAGTACACAGTGGACGTTGGCCTGGGGGATGCCAGCGGCGAAGGGCACGTCTTCGATCGTCTGACCGGCATTGCCCGCCTGGAGATCACCCCGGAAGGCGCCCGCGACTTCATGGGCCTGGCGCGCATCCCCTGTGAGTGCACCGTCGCGAGTTACCCGGCCTGATCCCCCTCCGCCGGCCGGCCGGCGGGCGCGGGGAAGTTGATCCGCTCCCGTTCGACGACCAGCGGCCGTTTGCGCACCTGAAAATGGATGGCGCTGATGTACTCACCGAGCACGCCGAAGAAGAAAAGCTGTATCCCGGCAAAGAAGAAGATCGCGACGATCAAGGTGGGGATGCCCGGCGCGCCGAGTTGGCCGAGGATCGCGTTCAGGATCAGCGTGGCGAAAGCATACAACAGGCTGAGCACCGCCAGCACGAACCCGGCCAACAGGCACAGCCGCATGGGCACGTTGGTAAACGAAATCAGCCCATTCAGGCCCTGGTCAATCAGATGGTACAGGCGGTTCTTGGAGAATCCCCGGCGCCGGGCTTTCCAGGTGTACGGCACACCGACGGCGCGAAAGCCACAACTCGCGATCATGCCGCGGATGTAAGGATAATAGTCGTCGCAGGCGCGCAGCGCCTCGATGACCACCCGGTCGATGAGCTGAAAATCGCCGACGTTGAGCGGAATGTGAATACCGGCGCAGTAGTTCACGAGCCGGTAATACAGCCCCCGCACCGTCCGCATCGTCCAGCCTTCCTCGCGATTGGCCCGAATGCCATACGCGACTTCGTGGCCGTTCTCCCAGTGGCGCACAAACTCCGGGATGACTTCGGGCGGGTCCTGGAGATCCACGGGCAGCAGCACGACCGCCGCGTCTCCGCGGGCACTCATCAGGCCGTTGAACGTCGAACAGGACGGGCCGAAGTTACGCGCGTTGACAATCACCCGGACACGCGCGTCGCTGGCGGCCAGCTCGCGCAGCACGGCGACCGTGCGGTCGCCCGACGCGTTGTCGCAGAAAATGTGCTCGTAGTCGTACTGCGGCAGCCCCGCGAAGACCCGCGCAACCGCGGCGTGACAGTCGCGCACGTTTTCCTCTTCGTTGTACACCGGGGTGATGACGCTGATGCACTTGGGCGCTGCGTTCACGTGGCTCTCCCCTTGAGCGTCACGAGCACCAGGTCGAGCAGCGTGCCATCCTGGTCACGCAGGTACGCCTGGCTGCCGATGCGCTCGCGGATTTGATCTGGGGACCCGAAGCGGGCAAATGGCCCATGCGCCCCCGCCAGTTCGGCGAGAACCTCCGCGACGGCCGAGCCCAACCCGCCGATGATGCTGTGTTCCTCGACCGTGACGACCCCGCCGGTCTCGTGCGCCGCCGCTGCGACCGCCGCGGTATCGAGCGGCTTGAGCGTCGGCATGCTCACGACCCGGGCTTCGATGCGATGTTGTGTCGCCAGCCGGCCGGCGGTCTCCATGGTGTACGCCAGCGTCGCGCCCGTCGAGATGAGCGTCACGTCGCGGCCCTCGCGCAGCCGCAGCGCGCGGCCAATCGCGAAATCCGGCGGATTCTGGTGCACCACGGTCTCGCGTGCCTTGCCGAGCCGCAGATAGCACGGTCCCGGCCAGTTGACGAGCGCGCGGGTCGCCAGCGCCGTCTCGACGGGGTCGCCCGGGGCCAGGACGGTCATGTTCGGCAGGGCCCGCATGACGGCGAGGTCTTCGAGGCCGTGGTGCGTGTAGCCCTGCGGCCCGTAGGCGAAGCCGCCGCCGACGGCGACGATTTTGACCGGCAGTTCGTGGTAGCAGACGTCGTTGCGAATCTGCTCCAGGCAGCGGATCGTCGGGAAATTGGCAATGGAATAGGTGAAAACGATGTGGCCGCAGCTCGCCACGCCGGCCGCCACGCCGGTGAGGTTCTGCTCGGCGACGCCGACGTTGACGTAGCGGGTGGGAAAACGCGCGAAGAAGCGTTCGAGCACGGAATACCCGAGGTCTCCGGAGAGCAGCCAGATACGCGGGTCCTGGCTCGCCAGCTCGCAGAGCGTGTTGATGAACGCCGTTCTCACGCCTGTTCCCCCAGTTCCGCCAGCGCCGCCGCCAACTGCTCGTCGTTGGGCGACTGGTAATGCCAGGCCAGTTGATTTTCCATGAAGCTCACGCCTTTGCCCTTGACCGTGTGCGCGATGACGACCGATGGCCGGCCTGGCTGGAAGGGCACGGCCCCGAGCGCGGCGTGAATCTGGGCATGGTCGTGGCCGTCAAGCTCGCGGACCGCCCAGCCGAACGCCCGCCACTTGTCCGCCAGGGGTTCCAGGTCGAGCACTTCCTTCACGGTCCCGAAGCTCTGAATCTTGTTGTAGTCGATCACGGCCACCAGGTTATCCAGGCGGTGATGCGGGGCGAAGAGAACCGCCTCCCAGGTGGAACCCTCGTCACATTCGCCATCGCTGAGCTGGACAAACGCACGAAACTCCTGGCCAGCGCGCTTGGCCGCGAGCGCCACGCCACAACCCAGCGAGAGACCATGACCGAGGGAGCCCGTGGAGAAATCCACACCGGGAACATGGCGGGAAACGTGTCCTGCCAGGAGGCTGCCGTCGTCGCAGTAGCCGTCGAGCCAGGCGTGCGGAAAGAAGCCGCGCTCGGCGAGCACGGCGTACAGGGCGGCGGCGCCATGCCCCTTGCTCAGGACGAAACGGTCACGGGCCGGCCAGTCCGGGCGCCGGGGCTCGACACGCAGCACGGAGTGGTAGAACACGGCCAGCAGATCCGTCATGCTCAGGCAGGTGCCAATGTGCGACGCCTTGGCGTGGTGCACCATGCGCACGGCGCGCGCGCGGATGCGCCGGGCCAGCGGAATCGTCGTGTGGGTGTTGTCAGTCGCCACGTGGTTCTCGGGTCCTGCCCGCGTGCCATTGTCGATACCAGTCTACGGTGCGTCGGAGTCCTTCGTCGAGCGAAGTTTGGGGCGTCCAAGCTGTTGCCGTGGTCAACTTCGTGATGTCCGCCTCGAGGTGCATCACCTGGTCCGGGCGGTACGGCACCTCGCCGAAACCCAGCTCGGCGACGGGGTCGACCAGGTCGCGGATGCGCTCGACGATCTCACGGATCGTCGCCGTGCGGCCCGAGCCGAGGTTGAAGATACCGGTGGCCTGCCCTGTCGCGGCCACGCGGCAGACGGCCTCCGCCGCGTCCTCGACGTGAACATAATCCCAGCGCTGGCGGCCCGCCGTGAGCGCCGGACGCTCGTGGCGCAGCAGCCGCAAGGTCAGGTACGGGATCATCCACGACGGGTCATCCATGGGCCCGTAGGCCGAGAAAAGCCGCAGCCAGGCGAACCGGATGTTGGCCGTCGCGCACAAGTGCTGCGCCAACATGCAGGCGGACAGCTTGGTGATCCCGTAGAGCGTGGTCGGGTGTGTCGGCGTATCCTCGCGGAGCGGGCCTTCATGCGGTCCGTATTCCGCCTGCGAACCGAGCCCGATCCAATGCCGGACACCGATCCGGTGCGACAAACGGACCAGATTCACCGTCGCCTCGACGTTGTCGATCTGCTGCGGGTCGTTGCGGAAGGTGTTGGTGACGCCAGTCCAGGCCAGATGGAGAACCGTGTCCGGCGCAAAGGCGGCCACGGCTGACTCGGCGGCGGCGATTTGGCGCAGGTCTCCATCGATCCGCTGCACGCGGTGGGCGAGGTCGCGGATGCGCCAAGCGTCGCTCGTCGTGCGGAGGAACGCGGCCACCTGCACCCGCTCATCCGCGAGCAGCCGCCGCAGCACGTGGGCCCCGATGAAGCCGGTGGCGCCGGTGAGCAGAATTCGCGAGCCAGGTGGAGTCATCCGCGGCCTCAGAGCAGTTCCAACAAAGAGACGAGCTTGCCGCCGCGCTCCCGGAACTTCGCCAAGCTAGCGCAAATCTCCTCGTAGTACCCGAACGAGAACACGACCAACTCGTCGACCGGGTTGTCGAGGGCGTGTTGTGGCGGCACGACCGGCACGTGCGCCCCGGGTGTGTAAAGGCCGTGAAAGCTGGGATTCTGGTCGCACACATAGGCGAAATCGCCGGGCTGGGCACACGCCGCCAGGGTCATGACTCCCCGCCCACCCGCACCGTAGCCGGCCAACCGGCAGCCTTTCGCACGCTGCGCCCGCACATGCGCACGCAGCTTCTCCACACTCGCCCTGACCGCCGCGCCAAATGCCGTGAAAGTCTCCGGCCGGCCGAGCGCACCGGCGTCTAGCGTCGGCAAGGCGCGGGATGCGTACGCGGACCCGCGCAGTGTCGCGCTGACGAGCAGGGAATTCGCCCGGCGGCGCTGCTCGGGCAACAACTCCACGTCGAGGACCTCAAAGCCTGCCCGTTGCAGCAAGGCCTGCATGGTCGCCGCGCAGCAGTAGGTGGTGTGTTCGTGCTCGAACAGGCAGAACTCGCGCCGCTCGACGATCTTCGCGAGGTCGTGTACCTCGAGCAGCAGCACGCCCCGCCGCGGGTCCAGCACCCGGCGCACCGCGGCCAGAAAGTCCATTGGGTCCGGCAGGTGGTCGAAGGTGTAGCACAGCAGCACCAGTTGCACCGGCAGACAGTCGGCGGGGATGTCCCGCTCGGCCTGGTGGTCGAACAGGCGCAGCGCCACCGGAATGCCGTTGCGGCGTGCTCCCGCTACCAGCGGTGCCGACGGTTCGAAACCGAACACTTTGGCGCCCAGCCGCTGGAAAAACGCGAGTTGGGCACCGTCGCCGCTGCCGATCTCGACCACGGAGTCGCCGGGCCGGAGCTCGAAGTGCCGCCACGCTTCCTCAGCCAGTTCCCGCATGAACCGGCTGACGAAGCCTGACGCCGACGTGGTATAGGTGTATTCGTTGTAGTAAGCCCCCATGTCCACGTCGTGCAGGGTCTGGCAAACCCCGCAGCCCGCACAGCGGAATATCTTGATCGCGCAGCGGAACTCCTGCCCGAGCCGGGCCTCGGAGAGGAAGGCGTCGGTGAGCGGCATATCCGGTAACTCGAGGAAAGCGTCGAGTCGGTCCGAGCCGCACACGCGGCAGTTCTCTCGGTAGGTCACATTGTTGCCCAAATGCCACTCCTGACGGTTCATGGGAGCATGTGTGCCGAGCCGTACTTATTGGACAACCTCGTACGCCGCAATATCACCCAGGCTGGCCCGCCGCATGTCCGGGCGGGCGTCACCGTGGGCCAGGCGATACCACGTCGCGGTTCGGCGGACGGCCTCGGCGACGTTCCACCGCGGCCGCCAGCCCAGCCGGCCAATGGCTTTGTCGATGGACAAGCGCAACAGGCCCGCCTCGTGCGGCTGCCGGTGGTCGCTCTTGTCCTCCCACGACCCGCCGCCCCATGCTGAGACGAACAGGTCGACGAGCTGCCGCACCGGGATGTCATCGCCCGGCAGCGGCCCGAAATTCCAGGCCTCACACCAGACCGGGTCGTCCGACGCCAGCAGCCGCGCCGCCAGGGTCAAGTAGCCGCTGAGCGGCTCCAGCACGTGCTGCCACGGCCGGACCGCATGCGGATTTCGTACCGGCACCGGTCGCCCGGCGGCGAGCGCCCGAACCGCGTCGCACAGGATACGATCCTTGGCCCAATCGCCGCCGCCGATCACGTTGCCCGCGCGGGCCGTCGCCAGTTTCACGCCATGCTCGCCCAGCCGTAGCGGCGAGAAGAACGAGTGCCGGTACGCAGCGGTCACGATCTCCGCCGCACCTTTGCTCGCACTATATGGATCATGTCCGCCCATTGGGTCGCATTCGCGATAGCCCCAGACGTGCTCGCGGTTCTCGTAGCACTTGTCGCTCGTGACGACGACGACCACGCAGGGCTTGCCGCGGGCGCGGATGGCCTCCAGCACGTTCACGGTCCCGAGAATGTTGGTCTCAAATGTCTCGCGGGGGCGGTCGTAGCTGTCGCTGACCAGCGCCTGGGCCGCCAGATGAAACACGATGTCGGGATCGGTAGCTTGCAAGGCCTGTGCGACGCGCGCCGCGTCACGCAGGTCGGCCTCGTGGTGTGCTGCCAACAAGTCCCGCACACCGGAGACGACGAAGTTGCTCGGCTCGGTCGGCGGCGGGAGCGCATAACCCGTCACGCGCGCCCCCAGCCGGTGCAGCCAGACCGCCAGCCACGAGCCCTTGAAGCCCGTGTGGCCGGTCAGAAAAACGGAGCGCCCCCGAAAGGCGTCGGCGAAGGCCGCGCTCATGTCCACACCTTCCACGGCGCCTGGCCCGCGTCCCACATGTCGTTGAGGGCCTTGTACTCGCGGTACGTGTCCATCGCGTAGAAGAACCCGTCGTGACGGTGGGCCATTAACTGCCCCTCGTGCGCCAGCCGTTCCAGCGGGGCCCGCTCCAAGATGCAATCATCTCCGACCAGGTAGTCGAACACTTGGCGGCGGAACACAAAGAAGCCGACATTCACCCAATGTTCCAACCGCGGCTTCTCGCGAAACTGCCGCACGCAGCCGGCGTCGTCCAGGTCCAGGATGCCGTAGCGCGTTTCGGGCCGCACGGTGGTCAGCGTCGCGAGACGGCCATGCCGGTGGTGGAAAGCGACCAATTCGGCGATGTTGAGGTTCGAAAGCCCGTCGCCGTAGGTCACGAGAAAGTCATCGCCGTCGATGAACGGCTCGATGCGTTTGACGCGGCCCCCGGTCATGGTCTCAAGCCCGGTATCCACGAGGGTGACGTGGAAGTCCTGCTCGTCGTGCGCCCCGTGGTAGGTCGTCACGTGCTTGTGGCCGAGGTTGATGGTGAAGTCGTTGTTGAACGCCTCGTAATTGAGGAAGTACTCCTTAATCATGTGGCCGCGGTACCCCAGGCACAGCACGAACTCGCGGTAGCCGTAGTGGGCAAAGAGCTTCATAATGTGCCAGAGGATCGGCCGTTGGCCGACGTCGACGAGTGGCTTGGGCCGGAACTCGGTTTCCTCGCGGAGCCGGGTACCCAATCCGCCGCACAGAATCACGACTTTCATGCGTGTGTTCTCCGGCCGCGAGACGCCGAGCGCAGCGCCTGGTGATCCAGGTCCCGGGCACTCGCCATGACTCGCGGAGCATACTCGAAAGCCGACCTCGGCAGTAGCGCCGCTTCAGGCCCGCAGCGCACGCGCGGTCCGCGCAGCTTCGGACGAGATGAAATGAGCGAGCAAGACCACGGTTCCAAATCACCGGGTGGCCTGGGCGTCCCGCCCCGGGTGGCATGGGCGTCCCGCCCGTGAACACGACGGGCAAGATGCCCGCAGTACCCATCGGCCGCGCGATTCGCGTGTTGGGTGCGATCTGCCTCGTATTGTGCGTCGGCGCTGCACTCGCGCTCGTGCTCGAGCACCTCGTCGGGCTGCAACTGCCCGGCTGCGGGGCGGGCAGTCCCTGTGCGAAGGCCAGCGCGAGCGTTTGGGGCAAGGTGCCGTACATAAACTGGCCGGTTTCTTTCCTCGGACTCGCGTATTTTCTGGGTTTGCTCGTGGCTTGGCTCGCCGCGCGCGGTAGCGTGTCCGGTGCCGCGCGTTGGGTGATCCGCCTCGGCCTGCTGCTGTCGCTGGGGTTCACAGTCGTCATGTTCGCAGGCGGCTACGTCTGCCCGTACTGCCTCGCGACGCACGCTGGGAACTTGGTCTTCTGGTTGTGCATGGAATTCGGCACCCGTGCCGCACCGGTGGGTCGCCGGCCGCTGACGGCGCTGGTGGCCGTCTTCGTGTTGTGCTCCGCGGTGCTCGGTGGCGCCGAATGGCGCGGCCGCGCGCGGGCGCGCACGACCGCGGAAAGGGAAATGCAAGCGTCCGAGGCCGCCATCTTGTCCGCGTCGACGCAGCCCGATGCGGGCAGCAGCGACAAGAACGAATCCGTCAATACCGCGCCGAGGGAAGCCGTCGCTGAGGCGGGGGTGCGAGAAAGGATTCTCGCACCAGCCGCCGTCGCTGAGGCGGGGGTGCGAGAAAGGATTCTCGCACCAGCCGCTGGGGTGCGAGAAAGGATTCTCGCACCAGCCGTTCTCGCACCAGCCGCGGGCTTCACCGGGCGCTGGCGGCTCGGTCCGGAGGCGGCCCCCATCCGAGTCGTTCTGTTCATGGACTACCAGTGCAAGGGCTGCCACCTCATTGAGCTGGAACTCAAGAAGATCATGGAGCAGCACCCGGACATTTCCCTATCGGTCAAGCACTGGCCGGGGGGCTCGGAGTGCAACCCCAACCCAGCCGAGCGTGAGCACATCTACGCATGCGCCGACGCGCGCGCCGCTGAGGCCGCCGGCATCCTGCACGGCAACGACGGCTTCTGGAAGCTGCACTTTTGGCTCTTCGGCAAGAGTGGACGCGCAACGGATGCGGACTTCCGGGCGGCCTGCGCCGAGTTCGGTTGGGATGCCGACGAATTCGACCGCGTCCGCCACAGCGACGAAACCCAGCGCCGGATCGAAGCGGATGTCGTCGAAGGGTTCAGCTTGGGTCTCTCCTCCACGCCGATGGTTTTCATTAACGCCGTCGAATTCAAGGGCTGGGCGGCGCCGTTGGGGCTGACGCGGGTCGTGGACGCCATCAGCCAAAAGGACCTGCCCGCCAAGACGGCGGCGAGTGACCGTGCCATGCCGGCGAAGGAGTCGTTCATATTCCAATGGCGTCAGGCGAAAGCTCGCGATCTGCCGGCGACCGCACAGGCCTGGCCGCGCGGGCCGGCCGCCGCCAAGCTCAAAATCGTCGTCTGGGGCGACTACCAGCAGCCCAACACGGCCCTGGCGGACCGCATCATTCGCGAATTCAGCGCCGCGCGGAGCGACGTGCAGTACACGTTCCATCCCTACCCGCTCAATCGGGGTTGCAACGTCTCCGCGAAGGAAGACGAGTACCCGTCGGCCTGCCGCGCCGCGCACGCCGCACAGGCGGCCGGTCTGCTGGCCGGGGCGGACGGATACTGGAGAATGCACGACTGGCTGCTGAAACACCAGGCGGATTTCAGCGACGACACACTACGATCCGCGGCCGTCGAGCTGGGCCTCGATCCCACTGAGTTGTTTTCCCGCATGGACAACCCGGCGGTCAGCGCCGCGATCGCCGAAGTGGCCCTCGCCGGCAGTCAAGCCGGGCTCCAGCACAGTCCGCTGATGTTCCTGAACGGCAAGATCGTGCCCCGTTGGCTGCACGGCAAGGAACCCGTGTTGCGGGCGATCCTTGATGCCGCCGCCGAATGACGGGGATCAGACCGCGAGCACGTCCGTGACGTGATAACGGCTCGTCGTGTACAGGGGGTAATCATGACCCAGTTCGCGCCGCAACGTCTGCAGCGCAATGTCCGGGTGGTTGTTGTGCGCACTCAAGTGCGCCATGGCGACCCACTTGGGCCGCTGCCGCCGACAGCGTTTGAGCAGCGCGGCGGCCTCGTCATTCGAGAGGTGCCCGCTGTCGCCCCGGATCCGTGCCTTCAACTCCGGCGGGTAGGAGCCCTCCGCGAGCATCTGCGGGTCGTAGTTCGTCTCCAGATACGCGGCGTCAAGCTCGGCCAAGGCGGTCGCCAGCTCGGCGAAAGGATGTCCCAGGTCGGTCAGGATGCCCAGGCGCTTTTGCTCGCAGGTGACCACAAACGCCACACTTTCGGCGGCGTCGTGTGGCGTGGGCAGGGTGTGGACGCGGACCGAGCCGAATGCGAGCGTCTGGCCGGGTCGAAAATGATGGACGTTGCCGAGCCGGCCCGTGTGCCGCGTGATGGCGTGGTGCGTGGCCGGCGTCGCATACAGGGGGAGCTTGAATAGCCGCTGAAAAACGCCGGCGCAGGCGGTGTGATCACGGTGGCGGTGTGAGAGGATCACGGCATCCACCTGGCGGATATCACGTCCGTGGGCGGCCATCCGCTCCTTCGCCTGGGCCCCCGAGATGCCGGCGTCGAAGAGGAGGCGCGTACCGGCGGCCTCGACGTAAATGCAATTCCCGTTGGACCCGGATTGGAGCGCGAAGGTCAGCACCCGGTCATTATAGGGCTACTGGCTCGCGCGCGTCCGCGTTTTTTGACAGTCGCCGGGGTCCGGCGGTAAGATGTCTTTGCAGCCGTCGGACTCGGAGGTCCGACGCTACGCCTGGGGCCTCAGGCAATAGCGAACTACGGAACCATGTCCGCAGCCGAAATCTGCAGCGCGATTCACCTTCGCACGGGGCTTCGCGCTCGCGTCGCGGCGGTGGACTCCTGGCTGGAGCAGCATCAGGTTTCAGTCACGACGTATGACGACGTCTACCTGGCGTGTGTGCATCTGCTCCAACGCGGTGCCGACATGCCCGACTGCGTGGTGGTCGGGGCTGATTGGCTCACGCCGGATGAGTTCCACATTGTGCCCTACATCCGGCAGACCTGGCCGCACGCCGCCATACTGGTCTACGGCGGCGAGTGTGAGCAACCGGGTTTCGATGTGCTGCCCTTAACGCGGACGTATGCGCGCGAGGACGGACTGCGGACCATGCTCGCCGAGCCGCCGGGAGAGCTCGTGCGGCGGCTGCGTGCGCATGTGCCGGTATTTGGGGC
>JAGVEP010000500.1 GCA_020058145.1 Phycisphaerae bacterium
AGCCGCCGCGGAATCCGCCGTGGTCAGCGGCGCCGCCACGCTGCCGCCGGCCGCTTTGAGCTGTTCGAGCTTCTCCAGCGGCATCGTGTGCCGGCAGCGCGGGAAGCCCGGACACGCGACGAACTTGCCCCGCCGCCCCGAGCGCAGCACCATCGGCTTGCCACACTTTTCGCAATTGATGCCCGCCAATTCCGGCGGCGGCAGCGCCTTCTTTTCGAGCCGCACGTCCGCAGGCAGCGGCGCCGTGTTTTTGCACTTCGGGAACGCGTTACAGCCGAGGAACGCGCGGCGGCCCTTGCGTTTGACGATCATCTCCCCTTCGTCGCACGCATCGCACGTCCGTTTCAGCTCGTTTTCGGTGACCAGCCGCAGCGGCTCGCCCTGCTCATTGCACGGCACGGTGTTGCGGCAGGTCGGATACCCGCTGCACCCGAGAAAATGCCCGGTCTTCGATTGCCGCACGAGCATCGGCTGGCCGCAGAGCTCGCAGTTGTGTTCGGAGGTCTTCGGCACGAGCGGCGTGCCCTCGCGGTCCACGTTCAGCGCCGCTTTACATTTCGGGTACGCGCTGCACGCCAGAAAGCGGCCGGCTTTGCTCCAGCGGTAGACCATCGGCGACCCGCACGTCGCGCAGTTGTGGTCGCTCTTCTGGCCGCGTTCGGTCTCCATCTCGTCCGCGGCGCGGGTCAGCAGATCGCGGAACGGGTCGTAGAACTCGTGGAGCACCTGGACCCAATCGAGGTGCGCGTCCTCGATCTTGTCGAGCTCATCCTCCATGAACGACGTAAATTTCACGTCCATGATCTTCGGAAAATGGGCGATGAGCTTGTCGGTAACGAGTTCGCCGAGTGCGGTCGGGAAGAACTTGCGGTCCTCCTGCTCGACGTACCCGCGGCTCTGAATGGTGTCGATGATCGCCGCGTAGGTGCTCGGCCGGCCGATCCCATCCGTCTCCAGCGCTTTCACGAGCGAGGCTTCGGTGTACCGCGCCGGCGGCGACGTGAACTGCTGCTGCGGGTCGAGCGCCACGAGCCCCACCGTTTGCCCCGGCTCGAGTGGCGGCAGGATTTGGTCCTCGCTCGTCACGCCGGCCACCTTCATATAGCCGTCGAACACCAGCTTGCGCCCGTTGCCGGCGAAGCGTGCGGTGCCGCGCGGCGTCTCGCAGGTCACGCTGACCGACGTGGAATCCCACTGCGCCGGGGTCATCTGGCAGGTGATAAACCGTTTCCAGATCAGTTCATACAGCCGGTGCTGTTCGTCGGTCAGCGCTGCCCGCACGCTCTCGGGCGTACGGTTTGATTCCGTGGGTCGAATCGCCTCGTGGGCCTCCTGTGCCCGCTCCTGGCGCTTGCCGTACACATTGGGGTGGTCGGGCAGATAGGCGGCCCCATATTGACTCTGGATAAAGTGGCGCACGCTGCCGATGGCCTCGGGGGCAACGTTGGTCGAGTCCGTTCGCATGTATGTGATCAGACCGACGCGGCCCTCGCCGTTGAGATCGACCCCTTCGTACAACCCCTGGGCGACGCGCATGGTCCGCGACGCAGAAAACCGCAGCGCGTTGCTGGCGGTCTGTTGCAGCGTGGCGGTCGTGAACGGTGCGCCGGACCTGGTCGTCGTGCGCTTGGTCGCCAGTTCAGCGACTTTGAGCTGCGGCGCGCGGACCGGATCGAGCGCGCCGGCCAGCTCGATCTGTTCGAGCCCCAGGCGTTTGTATTCCGCCCACGGATGGCGGTTCACACACTCGACCTTGAATCCCAGAGCTTCCGCGACAGCTCGGGCAGCCTCCACGTTCTTGACGGCCAGCGCCTGCCCGCTGAACTCGACGAGTTCCGTTCGCAGACAGCCGTGCTCGGCTAGCCAGGCCTGGATGTCCTTCTGAGTCCGTTCACCGCCGTGGATAAACTCGTGCCAGGGACCGCGTAAGCCTGTGGCGGCGTCGGCGTGGCCGGCGAGATAGGCCACCAGCTTCCAGCTTTCCTCTGGCACGAACGCGCGGATTTCGCGCTCGCGATCGACGATGACCCGGACGGCGACGGATTGCACGCGGCCCGCCGAAAGCCCTTTCGCAATTTTTCGCCACAGGAGGGGACTAAGCTCGTAACCCACGATGCGGTCGAGAATTCGGCGCGCTTGCTGGGCGTTGACGCGGTCCAAATCGATCTCGTGCGGGTGCGAAAACGCTTCCGTAATGGCCGCTTTCGTGATCGCGTTGAAGATGACCCGTCGGACCTTCTCCTTTGGCACGTGCAGCGCTTCCGCGAGGTGCCAGGCGATGGCCTCGCCCTCGCGGTCAAGGTCGGTTGCGAGGTAGACCGCGGGGGCGTCTGCGGCGAGCTTTTTGAGCTCGGACACGACCTTGCTGCGGGCCTTCACGATCTCGTAACTTGGTTTGAAATCGTCGCTTACGTCGATACCGAAATCGCTGGGCGGCAGGTCGCGGACATGCCCCAGCGACGCTTTTACGACGTAGCCGTCGCCAAGGTACTTGTTGATCGTCTTCGCCTTGGCAGGCGATTCGACGATCACGAGCGGTTTGCCGACGGTCTTGCGCTTGCTGGTAGTCACAATGTTAACTCATTAGATATACAGCACTTAGATAGCGCCTGCCGCCGTCGTGTCCCGGAGAGACGAGGCACGTCGAACAGACCCTATCGGGAGTTCGGACGGACGAACTTCCCCCAATGCTTAGCGCCGTGGCGGCGGCTGTCAAGGCAGAAACGTCGCTGGTAGTTCAAGACCAGGAGTTCCGAGCGGCGTTTCCAGCCGCAGTTCCGTCGAAGCACCGACGCGGTTTTGGACCCGAAACTCAGAACTCATCACTCGCAACTCAAAACTCTTCTCTGTGCCTCTGTGCCTCTGTGGTTTAACATGAATGCCGCGCGAGAGTGGCGGAATTGGCAGACGCACCAGATTTAGGTTCTGGCGGGGAAACCCGTGCGGGTTCGACTCCCGCCTCTCGCAATCAATGCGACGCAGCATGGCAGCTACGCTAGGCGCCGCGGGTCGGTCACGCGCCGGCGGAGAGGATTCACTCGTTAGCGGGTGCTGAGCCTAGTCGAATCCACAGGTGCATCTGTGCATAATAATGACGACGAGGATATCAAGTTATGAGCACGGCGCCGGGAATCGAATCAGCGGGTCGCGCGCTGCCGGCGCAAGGACTGGCGGCCTTTCGAAATTGGTTTGTCTAGTTCGATGCAGGTCTCTGGGACCAGCAGTTTGAGGACGAGGTTGCCCAGGGTCGGCTCGACCGATTGGCCGACGAAGCGCCGCGGAACGGTGCGGCGGAGGTACAGGTGGTCCTGATTGGCCGGGGATTCAGTCGCAGGAGATGAGGCCATGTTTTGCCGGTGCTCTTTGGCGCCAGAGATGAAGAAAAGCCCGCGCCATTCGAAGATCACCGGCGACTTCGCCGAGGGACTGTTCCTCTACTGGCTTTCGAAGCACGGCTATGAGTGCGTTCGCGTCGATCACACGGGCATCGACCTCATCGCCTGCGATCCACGCGGCAAACGGATGGGGATTTCCGTGAAAGCGCGCTCGCGCTATGAGGGCACGGAGAAGACCTCGGTGAACTTGCCTCCGGACGGGTTCCTGAAGGCCGAGAAAGCCTGTGCTGCCTTCGGCTGCGAGCCGTACTACGGCATCGCCGTTGATGCGGGAGAAGTGATCCGCTGCTTTCTGCTGCCGCTCGATCACCTGAAGAAGCTGGCTGGCGGTTCGGTCCCCGGAATGCGGTATTGGGGGATGGCCGACTGTCATGTCGCTCGTTATCGCACTGACCCCCTCGTGCAGCGCTTTGAGCTTCAGATCACAACCTGCTCCTGGAGCGGAATTCACTCAGCTCCCACAGCCTAGTTTGCCGTTTCGTACGCGCCACCGTGGCGCGCGTCGTGCTTTACGAGCCTGTTGCTTTTCCGAGCAGTACCACCACTTGTCGATACAACTCGGGAAGGCTTGTGCGCACCGCCTGCCAAACCACCTCGCAGTCGATGCTGTCGTACGCATGGATCAAGCGGTTGCGAAAGTTGATAATCAAGCGATAGTCGGTCAACTCCTCCGCGGTCTGGGGGTCGCGCTTCGCCAGCCGGCCCAGGGCTTCGCCGATGATCTCGAATTGCCGCTCGATTGCCGAGCGAAATGCCCAATCCTGCTCCAGATCGTCGAGACGGCGGTCAGCGGCGAGTTCGAGAATGCGCTCGGCCGCGATGCGCATGTCCTCCAGTAGCGTTAGCGCGTCAGGCAGCATAAATCAGCGTACGTGTACGATTAATGGAAGCCAGTAGATACTTGTTGTGAATGGACCGCGGCGTGAGAAGATCCACGTGCCGACCGAAAAGGGCTTCCAGCGCCTCGATGAAACCGAAATAGCCGTGGAATGTGATTTCCTCGAATTCCGCGAGACAGTCGACGTCGCTGCGGCTGGGATCAAATTGATCCGTCGTCGCCGAGCCGAAGATCTCAAGCCGTTTGACACGAAAGCGTCGGCAGAGCTCGGCCAGCTCTGTGCGCTTGGCCAGGATTTCGGGCGGTAAGGGCATAGTCGGATTCTACCGGAGGCCGCCGACAAAACCAGGGTGCGCCTGTTCCAGCCGGGACCGTGGGCGGGCGCCATGTGATTCCGCGTTTCCGTGACCGCCTCAGCGCGCCGGCGCTTCGTCGCTGTTCTCCGCCCAGTCGATCCACATTTTGCAGCGGGCATAATCGACCGTACACGACTTCATCTCGCGAAACATCGGCATGCCGAGCAGCATGTCGATACGGACGCCGAGCGCGGGGCCGAGGGTCTTGTCGAGCACATCGAGGCCGAGACCGCCGTAGTTCTTGAACTCGCGACCGCCCAGCCGGAGCGTGGCACCGGAACTGAACGAGATCTCCATGTTCTCGCCCGAGCCAATGCCGACGGCGACGCCGGGATTGAAGGTCGGGATTTCCCGGTCCGGGAACAGGTCTTTGAGCACGGAAGGTGCGGTCGCGACGACGTCGGCGCCGGTGTCCAGCAACGCCAGCGCAGGCCGATTATCGAGCTTCACCGGCAAAATGAGCTTGGCATCGGAGACCAGCCGCATGTCCACGGCCTGCCCCGGTCCCGGTGAGTCCGACGAGCGCGCCACGTGCAACTGCCCGCCGGCAAGATCGAGGGTCATCCGTCCCTGCATGAAGATGCCGGTGCCCAGCACGCCGTCGGCGGCGTTCAGCACGGCAGCGCGTACATCAAAAGTGCGACATATCACGCGGCGGCACCGAATCGTGCCGATACGCAGTTCGTCCAGGAGCACTTGTCCGCAATCGGTCTTGCCGGATGCCCCGCGCAGGGTCGATTTTGCGACGGATTTTAGCCCAAGTTCGTCAGCCACAGCCTGGTCGAGGGCGACGATGACGCTCCCCCCGGTGTCAACCACCATCCGGTACGGACCGCGGCCATTGATCAGCACGTCGCAGCTCGGCAGGTTGAGCAAGACCAGCGGCGGCATTGCGGCCGCGCCGGGTTCGGCGATCTGATTCAGCGGCTGCACGCCCACGGCTGCGAGGAAGTCGGCCACGCCGTCAACCGCTTCGTCGAAAAACGTCTCCGGGTAGCCGTGGTTGGGGTCGAGCAGTTTCTCGATGCGCCGCACGAGGTCGGCCAGGCCGTGCAGGCGGTTGGCCGCGAAGCGGACGCTAGAAACGGCCATCAAATCCTCGGCCGTTTGCGGACGGACGGACTCCAGGCGGTCGGCGAGCCTGCCGGCGGCGTCGAGATGTCCTTGTGCGGCCTCCATCGCGATCAATTCGCGCAGCGCCACGGGATCGCGCGTGTCGCGGGGGATTTCCTTCGCGCGCGTTTCCGCTTCTTCGAGGTGTCCGGCACGCGAGAGGGCGCGGACGATCATGCCGCGCAGCTTGGGCTCGTCGGCATGGGCCTTCATCGCGGCCTGGGCGAAGCGCAGGCCGGCCTGCCAATCGTCCGCGCGGTACGCGGCCTCGAGGGCGTCCTTCAGGCCCGCGGCCGTCTGCGGCACGTCCTTGGGGACTTTGGCTTTCCACGGATTGTCCGGTTGGTCGCTGCCCGAGATGAGGAGCATGAGCGCCGCCAAGATCAGAATGGGTCGAGACATCGTACCGTCCTGTTAGCGTAGTGCCTGACGATTACCAGCACATGGGTGGGGTGGCCATCTTGGCCGCCCGAGGCGCGGGCGAGACGCCCACTCCACCCAGCTTATTTGCTGTTCTTAACGAGGCAGTACATTAGTACTACAACGCTAGAACGCTCCGCTGCTGGCAGAGGACCGACCAACGTGGAAGCACGGCAAACAACGGTCCGAACGCATCCGGCCATGGCGGCGGCTACGCCGTTTGTTCCCGCGTATTACCGCAACCAGTCGAAACGCCGTAACCATCTGCCACACAACAACTTACGAATGCACCTTAGAACGATCTAGCGTTGTAGTATTAGCTACTTCCGTTTCGACCCGGATCGCCGCGGCGGCGTGTCGCGCGGGCGGTCGCCCGGCTCGTTCGTCTTTCCCGGGGTCTTCGCCCCTCGCAGTCCACGGGCCTCGGCCTCAGCGGGCGAAGAATAGTAGCGCAGGTTCGTCGGAGAAATCTGCTTCGCCCACTCGGAACCCGGCTGATGATAGATGTTCTTCTCGATCGAGCCGACGACGAGGGTCGTGGCGGATCCGCCCACGCCGGACTTCAAGAACGTCGCGATTTCCTTTTCGATCCCCGCAACGACGCCAAACATCTGGGTGCCGTGGGCTTTTTGGTCGTCGTAGATGTGGGTCTCGACGCTCTGGCCGCGCTGTTTGAGCGTATACGGGGCGTCGCGCTCGTCCGCGGTCGCCAGCATCAAGATCTTCCGTCCGGTGATTTGGCGCATGTCGCCTGTGGAATCCAGTTCCATGTAGTTCAGCCCCGGCGAGAGGCAGACGAGCGCGTCCACGCTGCGGTCCTGGGCCGCGTAGCGCAGCGCGATGCTGCACCCCACGCTGGCCCCGACGAGCGCGAAGCGGGCCCGGTCCACGTGCTCCTGGGCCGCGAGCCAGTCGTAGGCGCCGCGCACGTCAGCCTGCATCTTCTTGAAAGTGGCGGCGTCGCGTTTTACCACGGCGTCACGCGTCTCGGTCGTGGCGCTCTCACCGTGGCCGCGGAGGTCGAGGGCCAGAATGGCAAACCCAGCCTCCTGCAGGGGGGCGATGAGCGGCTCCCACGCCTTCCGATCGCTGCGGTACATGTGCAAAAGAATGACCAGCGGGGCGTCGCCACGATTGGTCGACGGGGGGGCATAGTAGTCCGCGGCGATCTTCATCCCGTCCGCCGCGGGGAAGGAGACGGGCTTGGGTTCGACCCCGGCTGCCGGCGCAGCCCACACGCCAATCCCGAGTAGTAGTAGCGCGATCAGGGGTCTACGCAGTGTCGCCAACATCGCAGCAGCCCTCCGCACGGTGGTCTCCGTGGCTCAGGTACCAGCGTCGCCGCCGCACCGTTTTTGCGCACCTCGTTCCGGAATTGTACTCGTGCGCGGTAGCGGGCGGCGAGCCAGTGTCAGATAATCAGCAGTGCCTCAGAGTGTCGGGAATTGTCACCCGACCCGCTGGGTTATCTTCTAGTGGACGTCCCCGGCGGCGGCGCCGCGTGCTCGATGGCCGACGCACAACGCAAGTCATTCGAAGAGCTCGCCCTGCCGCACCTGGACCTGGTGTACCGTGTGGCCCGGCGTCTGACGCACAATCCGCACGAGGCGGAAGACCTCGTGCAGGAGACCTACCTCAAGGCGTGCCGGGCATTCGACCGGTTTGAATTGCGCGCGTACGGCGTCCGGCCATGGTTGCTAAAAATCCTCAACAACGCGTTTCTGAACCGGGCGGCCCGCGAAAGCCGGGCCCCGCGGGCCGTGGACCAGCAGACGCTGGACGAGACCCAGGCCGGCGACACGGTGCTGGCCCCTCCGGAACTCGACTACGAGAACCTGGATGAGGAAGTGAAACAGGCCATCGAGGCCTTGTCGCCGGACTTTCGCGCCGTCCTGTTGTTATGGGCAACGATGGAACTTAGTTACCAGGAGATTGCGGACATTCTGGGCGTGCCGATCGGTACGGTGATGAGCCGACTGCACCGCGCCCGGCAGCAACTCCATGTGGCGCTTGCGACTTTCGCCCGCCAGCAGCGTCTGACTGCGGCCGAGAGAGAGCCATGAATTCGTCCGAACTGCGACAGCACTTGGCAACCCACGCCGATGGCGAGCTTTCGCCGGAGCTGCGCGCCGTGGTGGAGGCCGCGCTGGCACGCGACCCGCCGCTGCGCGCAGAGTTCGAGC
>JAGVEP010000294.1 GCA_020058145.1 Phycisphaerae bacterium
CCCCGGCTGCGGTGCGTCCTCGCGGGTGGCCGCGACGATCGGCGAGCATTCGGTGATGCCGTACCCCTCCAGGATGACGGCGCGCGGGCAGCGCTCGGCGAGAGCTTGATAGGTTCGCTCCGGGCACTTTTCCGCGCCCGTGACCGCCAAACGCAGCGTCGCAAGTTGCTCGCGCGACCCGGCCCGGACGATGCCGGACAGAAACGTCGGCGTCCCGCACAACACCGTCGCGCTGTACATCTCAATCAACCGGGCCAGCACCCACGCCTCGGTCGGGTTCGCGTGGTATACCGCGCGCACGCCTGCGAGCAGCGGCAACAGCATCGTGACCGTCAGCCCGAAGGAGTGGAACGGCGGCAGAAAGCCGATCAGGCAATCGTTCTCCCGAATCGTGAACGTGCCGAGCACGTCGCGGAGGTTCGCCAGCAGATTCGCGTGTGTCAGCGGCACGGCCTTGGGCAGCGACTCCGAGCCGCTCGTGACCAGGACCACCGCAGTTTGCGGCACGCGCACGCGGGCGAGCGATTTCCAGTTCACGTGGCTGCGCAGTGCCGCGCGGAGCATCTGCCCGCGCGAAAGCTGCCGTCGCAAGTCCTCCAGGTACACAAACCGGTCTTCGACGCTGCCGAAGTCGGTGCCCTGTCCTTTTATCCGGCTGACAAGCGGGCGCGACGTGAGAATGTGCTTCACTCCCGCAACGTCGAGCACGTGTCCGAGGCTGCGTGTGCCCGTGGTCCAATTGACCATCAGGGGCGTTTTCCCGGCGAACAGCGCCACGAGGTATGCGACGCACGCCGCGACGGACGCCGGGAGCATGATGCCGATGTGGTCACCCGGGAGGCTCTGAACGGACGGCCGCAACGCGAGAATGGCCGCGATCATCTCGCGATAGGTCCGCACTCCGCTGAGTTGATCGGCGATGACCGCGCGGTCGGGGTCGCGGCGGGCCTGTTCCAGGAATACGTCGGTCAGGGTAGCGCCCGGCGGCACAGCGACTCGGGCTTGGCCGCGGGCAGTGGACCAACGCTTCGGGACCGGTTTTAGCTCGACCGGCCGCGCGACGATGGCCTCGCCGCGCGCCGCGAGCAGCACATCGCCGACCGTGTGGAGCGCGTCCACGTCCCCGGCGGCGAAGCCAAACTCCTTGCCCAGCCACAGCATCAATTCGGCTTTGGCCAGACTGTCGATCCCGAGGTCCTCGGCCAGACGTTCCTCGTCGCGTAGCGTCGCGGCTCCGGTCGCTTCACGCAGGTACGCGGTCACCAGGTCGCGTGTGGACTCCGGCACCTGCGTCGCGCTACCCCCCAGGTGCCCGAATTCGGGTTCGGGCATCACCCGCGCGCCGCCACGCTCCCAGATCACGTGCGGCACGTACACCGCGGGCGGTGCCTCGGCGTTGTAATACCGTTCCAGGTAAGCATTTAGTTCGCTGCGGTTCCCGCCGCGCGGCAAGTCGGCCGGCGCGTGCAATTCCAGCGTGACCTCGCGGCGTGGCGAGAAAACGAGGAAGTTCGCCGCCAGAAACCCCACCCCCCGCTTCAGGACGCGCGCCACGTTTGGGAACTGGCCGGCGGCGAGGCTGAAGTCGCTGCCCCACAGCCCGCGGGTGCGAACCAGCACGACGCGCAGGTCCGGAATCTCCAGCAGAATCCGCTCGACGGCGCTATTGCCGCGCAGATTCTCGTACCGCGAGCGGTAGATGTGTCCCGCGGGGTACAGGAGCAAATTCTCGCCGCGCTTCAGACCTGCGATGCAATCGGCGACGACGCCTTCGACCTCGGCTCGGGCACCGGGTGAATGGCCGCGGACGTCAGGGATCGGCCGGGCGCCGACCCGCCGCGCCAGCCAGCCGATGAAGAAGCGGTCGATCTGCTCTTTGTCGGCCAGCGGCCGCGGACGGAACCGCTTTTGCAGGTGGGCCATCACGATGATGGGGTCGATGAGGGCCGGGTGGTTCGGCAGGAACAGAATTCCCGTGCTGCCACGCTGGGCGATCGCGTCGACGCCATCCACGTGAATGCGATACCTCAGCCAGAGCAAGGTCCTCACAAAGGCTCGGATGAGGGCATTGATCACGCGCAGGCCTCGTCAAACGCCGGCCGATGGAACGGGTCGTCACGGAACGCTCTGCCGCCGCGGAGCATAACCCGCAACCCGGCGAGCAGATATGCGGGGCGGAACGGCGGTCCGCGACACTCCGTCCGGTGTAGTGCCTCACAATTATCAGCGCATGGGTGGGATGGCCATCTTGGCCGCCCGAGGCGCGGGCGAGACGCCCACTCCACCCAGCTTATGTGCTGTTTTCGCTGGTGCGAGAATCTGTTCTCGCTCCCCGTCCGCGGGAACCTCGCTGGTGCGAGAATCCGTTCTCGCTCCCCGTCCGCGGGAATCTGTCCCGTCCTTGGCGTGTCGCTGCCGCGTCAAGGGTCGCGCACGTGCTCGCGGGATGGGAATCCCGCCGGAGTGCGTGCGAGATAGGAATCTCGCACGAGCACAGCTTCAACGAATCATCGATGCCGAGCCGCGCGGGTCGTTCGGGAAGCTGACACAGCGGCTGGAGCAGACGCTGAGTACTTGCTGGCCGACGCCCAGGCCCACATGCCAGTGCGTCTGCTGGCGTACTGCTTGCTGCCCAACCACTTTCACCTGGTCGTCTGGCCCCGCGCCGCCGGCGACCTGAGCCGCTGGATGCAATGGCTGCTGACCGCCCACGTCCGCCGCCACTCACGCAAAGCCGAGTGCAACCGTAGCGCACGCCCGGCAAATCCGAGCCGCGCCCGTCAGAAAGCGGTGTAATCCGAGCCGCGCCAGTCAGGAAGCGAAGCCGTGCCGGTTAACAAAGGGGGGTGCCCCGGTTCCCTGACGGTCGCGGCTTTGATTGGCCACAGGGTGACTCCGATTGACTTCGACGACAGCACCCCGCGCGCGCGTCCGTCCGTGGTTTTCCAGCCGTGTGAACGCATATCGCACAAATGAAACCTCGCGCAGGGCGAATCCCCTTACGCGAGCGTTCCCAATAACGTCCGTTTTTCTAATTCCGCAACCCGTTGCGTGGATTACACTAAGCACTATGGAAACCCCGCGTGGTGGCTTCATCGGTCGACTGGGCGAGCGCGTGCTCGGGTACGTCGCGCTCGGACTGGTGGGTTTGGGCGGCTTCGCGCTCTATCGCATGGGGCCCGAAGGCCGTACCGCAATTTGGGAGACGATCTGGCGCAGCCTGGTTTGGCTGGCGATCAGTGCGGCGCTGCCCTGGGTCGCCCGGCTGTTCCTGTCACGACTGCTGGAGATCGGCTCGAACTGGGGTGGCGTGGCCATGCTCGCGGGGCTAAGCGTGGTCAACATCGTGTCCGGCATGCTCCTGCTGTCGGCGTGGCCGGTCGGCGGGTGGCAGTGGACCGCAGCCCTCGCGGCATTGGCCGTCGCGGGCACGTACAATTACCTGGTGACGGAGTATTTGGCGGAACAGGCAGAAGGGAATTAAGAATGCGGAATTAAGAATTAAGAATGAAGACCGCGTTTCTGGAGCCGTCGCCCGGTATCGAGCATTCTCAATTCTTAATTCCGCATTCTTAATTCGTGCGATGGAACCGCAACGATGGCAGTGACTTACACCCCCGGTCTCCGCGTCAGCGAATACGTGCTCGAAGAGCGCGTCGGCGCCGGTACGTTTGGCGAGGTCTGGCGCGCGCGGCACCATATCTGGGATACCGAGCACGTGGCGGTGAAACTGCCGACCGAGCCGGAGTACGTCCGCTTTCTGCAACGCGAGGGGCGGGTCGTGCATGGCCTACGCCACCCGAACATCGTCCGTGTCTTCGGCCTGGACCCGTATGCGGAAACGCCGTACCTCGTGATGGAACTCGTTCGCGGGCCGGCTCTGCGCGCGGTGCTGGCCGAGCATCCCAAGGGCCTGCCACTTGACGGGGTGGTGGTCGTCTTGCGGGGCTTGCTGCGGGCGATGGCGGCGGCGCATGCGGCCGGGGTGATTCACCGCGATTTGAAGCCGGGCAACGTGCTGCTGAATCTCGCCGGCCGCGGCCTTAGCGCGCTCGCCGCGGACGACGTGAAGGTCGGGGATTTTGGACTCGGTATCGGCAGCCCCGACACGCTAAAGTCCATGATCGAGCAGTCCGTATCGCTGGCGCGCGACGAGCAGGGTGCAACGCTGGCCGGCACGCTGGCCTACATGGCTCCCGAAATCCGCGACGGCGAGCAGGCGCCCGATGCGCGCGGCGACTTGTACTCGATTGGTGTCATCTTGTTCGAGCTGCTCACCGGCGAGCGGCCCGCCGGCGCGGAGGTGCCCAGCACCTTGCGGCCGGATTGCCCGCCGGGGCTCGATGACATCTTTCGCCGGCTCTACACGCGGTACGAAAACCGGTACGAAACGGCCGAC
>JAGVEP010000502.1 GCA_020058145.1 Phycisphaerae bacterium
CCCCGGCTGCGGTGCGTCCTCGCGGGTGGCCGCGACGATCGGCGAGCATTCGGTGATGCCGTACCCCTCCAGGATGACGGCGCGCGGGCAGCGCTCGGCCAGGCGGCCAGTTGCGCCCGCAGCGCCGTCCGATCGGCGTGCTCCAGCCGCCCGCGTCCCAGCACTGCGTTGCCGGCGTCGCGCAGCGTCAGGCGGCTGAATTCCCGATGCACATCCAGACCCACGTGCGATATACTCCGTACATTCTCCATGGCTGGCTCCTGTATCCGTTCGCCGGACACGATTGTCCCAGGAGATGGCCTTTCATGTGATTACATCTGCGGGCGAGACGCCCGCACCACCCAAACGACCCCCACACCACCCAAACGAGGGGCCGGCGGCGGAAGGCGTGTGGCCTCCTACGGCCGGTGCAGAGCCCGGCCGCTACGGCACGGCCGGCGAAGCGCGTCCTGTTGCCGGAAAAGTCTCGGACAGCTACAGTACCCGCTTGAAAACGAAAACGCCCCTGGGAAGACGGCCTATGCCCGAAGTGATCTCCGCCCCGCTCGACGCGAGCCCGCACCGCTTTGCGCTGGTGGTCGCCCGGTTCAATGAGTTCATCACGTCGCGCCTCATCGAGGGTGCGATCGACGAACTCACGCGCCACGGCGCGAAACCGGACAACCTCACGCAAGTCTGGGTCCCCGGCTCGTGGGAGATTCCACTGGCGGCCCAGAAACTGGCCCAAACCGGCCGCTACGCCGCAATTCTGTGCCTGGGCTGCGTGATCCGCGGCCAGACGCCGCACTTCGAGTACCTCGCGGCCGAGGTGGCCAAGGGTATCGCGCAGGTCTCGCTGGCTACCGGCGTGCCCGTGACTTTTGGCATCATCACGGCGGAATCGCTGGAGCAGGCCATCGACCGCGCCGGCGCCAAGACCGGCAATAAGGGGGCGGACGCGGCCCGGGCCGCGATCGAGATGGCCAACGTGCTGGCCGTGCTGCCGCGCAAGAAGTAAGTGGAGCTCCGGCGGGGATAAGTAACCCGCATGGCCATGGACGAACGTTCCCAAGCCCGCGTCCTGGCGCTCCAGGCGTTGTGTATTTTCGACGCGCTCGGTGATGATTTTCGCCTGGAGCTCGACGGTTTCCTGAGCGACCCCGAGCACTACGCGGATCTTGACTGGCCGGAGGCGCCGCCGCCGCGCGTCGTCGGCCTGGCCCGGGCGCTGGCCGTGGGTGCCTGGGAAGCCCGTGGCCGCGCCGATGAACTGCTCGTGGCGCACGCAGCGGGCTGGCCGATCGAACGCATGCAGCCGGTGGACCGCAGCATCTTGCGCCTCGGCGCCTTCGAACTGCTCCAGCGCAGCCAGGTCCCGCCCGCGGTCGCGATCAGCGAGGCGCTCACGCTGGCGGCAAAGTTCGGCGGCAACGAATCGACGGCGTTCGTCAATGGCGTGCTCGACGCGGTGCGCCGCGCCGTCCTCGCCGGCGACGCCGCAGCACCGCCGGGTAACGGATAACTGACCCCCACCTTGGCGTACGCGACATGGGTTTGTTCGACTTTCTCAAACAGGGCCTCGCCAAGACGCGGGACAAAATCGTCTCGGGTTTCCAGAAACTGCTGGCCGTCGGCCGCAGGATCGACGCGGAACTGCTCGACCAACTGAGCGACGCGATGCTGGCGGGCGACATGGGCCCGCAGGCCGTCCGCGGCCTGGTGGACGAAGTGCGGCAGGCGTGGCAGGCCGGCCAGCTCAGCGAAGCCCAGGAAATTCTGCCGTTTCTGAAGCGGCAGATCACCAGCACGTGGGGCGATGTGGACCGAGGCGTACATTTTGCCCCGGTGCCGCCGACGGTGATCTTCGTCGTCGGCATCAACGGCTCCGGCAAGACGACGAGCGTCGCCAAGCTCGCCTGGTGGCTCAAGCAGCAGGGCAAGTCCGTGCTGCTCGGGGCGTGCGACACGTTTCGGGCCGCCGCGATCGATCAGCTCGTGATCTGGGCGAAACGTGCCGGCGTGGACATCGTGAAACACAAACCCAATAGCGATCCCGCCGCCGTCGCGTTCGATGCCTGCGACGCCGCGCTGGCCCGCAAGGTCGACGTGCTGCTGATCGACACGGCCGGCCGCCTGCACACGCAGGAACACCTGATGCGCGAGCTGAATAAGATTCAGCGGGTTGTGCAGAAGCGCATCCCCGAGGCGCCCCACGAGGTGCTGCTGGTGCTCGACGCGACGGTCGGCCAGAACGCGATCAACCAGGCCCGCATTTTCTCCGAGGCCGTCAAAGTCAGCGGCCTTTTTCTCGCCAAGCTCGACGGTTCTGCCAAGGGCGGCATCGTGGTCGGCATCCGCGACCAACTCGATATCCCCGTCAAATTCGTCGGCCTGGGGGAGACCATCGAAGCGATTGCGCCGTTTGATCCAGTGGCTTTCGTCGACGCACTGTTTGAGGGGCTATAGGCAATACCACGCGTCCGTTGTCGCCGACCGGCGGCGTGAGTATCATATAGGCGGCGGCTAGTGTGCTGCCGCGCAATAAACGCGACGTATGGGAGCGGGGAGCATCGGCGTCCCGCCGGTGCGAAGTGAACTTTCGCACCGGCCAGAGGCCGATGCTCCCCATTCCAAGAGCCGGCCCGTTGGTTGCGGGCGGCGTGCGGCGTGCGGCTGCGTAGGGAAGCACGAACATGTCCTACATCGCCAGCCTGTGCGAGTATTACCACTACAACGATTGGGCCCGCGACAAGCTCATGAGCATTGCGGGCACGCTGACCGCTGGCCAGTTGGACCGCCCCTTCGAGATGGGCGAAGGCTCGCTCCGGGCGACTCTGCGTCATCTGTATGGCTCCGAACGTCTGTGGCTCGAGCGCTGGCGGGGCGTCGAGCAGGCCCAGTTCCCCCATGCCCACACGCTCCAGGCCCTCGACCAGCTTTGGCAGGCCTTTCGGAGCCTCGCCGCAGCGCGAAATGCCGAAATGGCCGCTTGGCGCGACGCGGACCTGAAACGCAGCGTGACCTATGAGCGCGACGGGCAGATTTACATGCGGGTGCTCGGCGACATGCTGCTGCACAGTTGCACCCATGGCGTGCACCATCGGGCGCAGGCCTTGAATATGTTGCGGAACCTGGGGGCGACGCTGCCGCAGCCGGGTCTTGACTATGTCTTCATGAAGTTGGAAGAGGGCGAGGCGCCGCCGCCGAAATTCTCCCGCGACCTGCTGCGGAAATACTTCGAGTATGGCGATTGGGCCGGCCAGCGAGCGCACGCGGTGGCAGCTCAGCTCAGGGACGAGCAGCTCGACCGCGCGTTCGACATAGGCATGGGTTCGCTGCGCCACACGCTCGCACACATCGCCACTGCCGAGCAATGGTGGTTTGAAAACTGGACTTTGGGTCCCGGCCGGTTGTTCCCGGAGGCCGATCCGAACGTCTCAATCGCGGAGCTAGCGCGGAAGTCCGACGAAACTCACGCCCGACGGAACCAGCTTCTCGCGACACTCACCGACGGAGACCTGCTCCGGCCGACCACCGCGACCCCGCGGACCGGCATCCACCGCACATTTCCGCTCGGTGTCACCATGTTGCAGCTTGGCTGCCACGGCGTACACCACCGTGCCCAAGTTCTGAACATGTTCCGCCACGTCGGGGCCGAAGTGCCCGCGTTGGACGTCGTCGTTTGGTTGCGAACCCGCGACGGCGCGGCAGCCGCCGACCTGGGTTCTGGCAAGATGGGGTAGTCCCGGCACCGGCTGGGTGCCGGCGGAGATACGCAATGACGCAGCTTCAAGCGGCCCGGCAGGGCCTCATCACCCCCGAAATGCGACGTGTTGCGACGCGCGAAGGCGTGACGCCGGAGTTTATTCGCGACCAGCTTGCGACCGGGCGAATCATCATCCCGGCGAACGTGCGACACCTCGCGGGCTCGGGGGGAAGTAGCGAGTATCGAGTAGCGAATAGCGAATTGGGGACGGCCAGCGCCGAAGGCCACTCGCCACTCGCTACACGCTACTCTGAACTCGCCGCCACCGGTCATCCCGGCGCCCGGGGCGACGCGACGTTGTGGGTGAACATGACCGTAACGCAGCGCCGGGCACTGCTGGACGATCCGAACTACTGCCGCGGCGAGCGGGCCTCGAAGCGCCTCGATCCCATCGGTATCGGCCGGTCCATCACCACCAAGATCAACGCGAACATCGGCGCATCGCCGGTCAGCAGCGACACGGCCCGCGAGGTCGAGAAACTCCGCTGGGCGCAGCTCTATGGCGCGGACACGCTCATGGATTTGTCGACCGGTGGAGACCTGCGCGAATGTCGCCAGGCCATCATCGACCACAGCACCATCCCGATCGGCACGGTCCCCATCTACAGCATGATCATCGGACGGCGGATCGAGGACCTCGACCACGACATCATCCTCAAGGAGGTCGAGCACCAAGCCCGTCAAGGCGTCGACTATTTCACGATCCACGCCGGCATCCTGCGCGAGCACCTGGGGCTCATTTCCCGGCGGGTCACCGGGCTGGTCAGCCGCGGCGGGTCGCTCATCGCCAAGTGGATGATCCACCACCGCAAGCAGAACCCGTTTTACGACCTGTTTGACGAGATCAGTGCGATCATGCGGGAATACGACGTGTCATACTCGCTCGGCGATGGCGTGCGGCCCGGCAGCCTCGCCGACGCGAGCGACCCGGCACAGCTCGCCGAGCTGCACGTGCTGGCACAGCTCGTACACCGCGCCCGCGAGGCCGGCGTGCAGGTGATGGTCGAAGGCCCTGGGCACATTCCGCTCAACGAGGTCGCCTTCAACATGGAAACGCAGCGGGCCGTCTGCGACGACGCCCCGTTCTACGTGCTTGGGCCGCTGGTGACGGACGTTTTCCCCGGCTATGACCATATCACCAGTGCGATTGGCGCGACGGAAGCCGCGCGGGCCGGGGCCGCCATGCTCTGCTACGTAACGCCCAAGGAGCACGTGGGTTTGCCGAATGCCGAGGACGTGAAACTAGGCTGCATCGCGTACAAGATCGCGGCCCACGCCGGCGACATAGCCCGCGGCATTCGCGGCGCCCGGCAATGGGACGACGACCTGAGCCGGGCGCGGGCCGCATTGAACTGGCCCAAGCAGTTTGAGCTGGCTTTCGACGGCGAAACGGCCCGCGCGCTGCACGACGAGGACCTGCCCGTGGACACCGATTTCTGTGCCATGTGCGGCCACGATTGGTGCAGCCTGCGCATCAGCAAGGAAATCGCGGAATTTGCCAGCGGCAAGGAGGCGGACTATCAGCCGCAGCGGGTGGCGCTGAAGTCCCCCGGCCTCAGCGACGCGCAGCGCACTCTTCTGGATGAGCGCAAGACCAAGCTCACTTGTCACAGCGATTTGGCGCCCGACCCGGAAGCCGCGCGAAGAATCCAGCAACGGGCGTAGGGTGGGCATTGCCCACCATAAGGCGTAGGGTGGGCATTGCCCACCATAAGGTGTAGGCGTAGGCGTAGGGTGGGCATCGCCCACCATGAGTTGCAGGATGGCGGAAATGGTGGGCAGTGCCCACCCTACGGCTTCTCGCCACCGCGCAGCGCGCCCTGCGTGGTCGGTACGTCGTCCGGACTGGTCGGCGCGGGGCGCGTCGCGGTCTGGGGTGATTCGCTCACGATGCCACGCGGCGCAGCGATGATCTGCACCGGCACGATCAGCTTCTGATACTCCGAGTCGGGCGAAGTGGTCGTGATTTCAATCTGCGGCTGCGCGTCCGCCGAAATGCGGTCACCCGGCGGCAGCGTCACGACGATTTGATATTCGGTCAGCTTCTCGCCCTGCGTCGCGCTGCGCGTGGTCGCACCGAGCTCGACTTTGATCGACTCGTCCGTGGCGCGCACCGCGGTGATTTCCAGCGGGTGGTCCGGCGCGTGCGACACCCACAGCGTGCGTTTGATCTCGGCGACCGCGTTCTTCGGCCAGAACAACTTCGCGGGCCGCACGGCGACGGGCGCCTGCACAAAGCCGTACACCAGCGTGCCGAGTTCGGGGATCTGCTCCACCCCCGTGCTCAGCACGACCGTCGTGCTGAAGCGCCCCACGGGCAGCGGCGGCTCGCTGGTCGCTACCAGGTCCCAGCGCGTCCCAGGCTCCGTTTCTTTCAGTTCCAGGCGATATGGTCCCGCGCCCGCACCGGCGGTGATCTCCAGGTGCATCTTCTCTGAGTACTTGTTGGTGATGCGCACGGTCTTGGCGACCTGCGAGCTGCGAAATAGCTGGCCGAATACCAGGCCCTCCTTCGGCTCGATCTCATAAGCCGCTTTGACCGTCCCGACGATCTGGAGCGCGGCGTTCGGCCGCACCGAATCGTTCGTGGTCATCGTGAATGACTGGCGGGCGGGGCCGACGCGTTTCTTCGCGTCGTACGAGATGGTCAGTGTGTCCGACTCGCCGGGTGCCAGCGGGCTTTTGGGCTTGGAAATCACCGTGCAGCCGCAGGAGCTCTTCACGTCGAGGAATTCGAGCGGCGCATCGCCGACGTTCCTGACCGTGACCTCGTGCGTAATCGCCCGGCCCTGCCAGACCTCGCCGAAATTCCACTCCTGCTCGCTCAATTCGAGCCGCGGGCCGCCCTGCGGTGCGGTCGCCGGCAGCTCCTGGGCCACCGCCGCGACAGCCAGGCTCGCGCACCCCAGCAACACAGCGTATCGGATTGTCTTATGGCACATCACAATCATCCTCCGAACTTCGGCACTACACGCCACAATATTATGCACGCAGCGGACCGGTTGGAACCGGCCCCGCGTGCGTCCGTGTCCCGTCATAGAGGCGAATGATCGGTCCCAGCTCGTCCTCGCCGGGGCAAGCCGGCGTCACGTCGTCAGCCGACCGCGTCTTCGTCGCCGCTCGTTGTACGAGCACTGCGTTCCAGTGCTTTTCGTTGAACAGACAGCCCGGGTCGGCGGCGTTAACCGCACCGAAATAGCTGTCCGCCCGCGCACGGCACCCGCCGCAGTAGTTCTTGAAGCGGCAGACCTCGCAGTGGCCGGTCAGCTTGCCGCGGTCGCACAACAGCTCCGAGAATTCATTGTGGCGGAAGATATCGATGAAGCGCCGGCGCCGAATATTGCCCAAAATCCGCTGCGGCATGTAGACGCACGGCGTGATGTCGCCGTTCGGCTCGATGCAGACGTAGGTGCGTCCGGCGCCGCAGCCGCCGAGATATTTCGCGACGGCCTTGGCCTTCGCCCCGCCGCCCGAGCCGGCGTGCGAGCACGACAGCCGCCCCTCGACCGGCGCCTCGGACAGGCACACACGGCCGAGTTGTGGAGCCGTCGAGATCACGCCGATGCGGCCCGACTGCATCCACGTGTTGAACACACGCAGGAGTTGCTCGCGTTGCCGCGGCGTGAGGTCGCGGTCGGCCATTTCCAGCCCGCGGCCGACCGGAATGAAGTTGAAATGCGCCACGCACGAGGCGCCGATGTCCACCGCGAACTGGAGCATGTCCTCGATTTCGTCGAAGTTCCCCTGGTGTACACACATCGCGACGCCGAGCCGCAATCCCGGCTGCTGCACCACACAGCGCATCCCGCGCACCGTGCGATGCCACATGCCCGGCTGCCCGCGGAACGCGTCGTGCTTCGCCGGATGCACCGAATCCAGTGAAATCTCGACGTACCTCGCGCCCGCCGCCGCGATCTCCCCCGCCAGCCGCGGGGTCATCGTCCCGCCGTGCGTTGCCACGCTGGTGTGTATGCCGTGCCGTTGGCACCGCCGCAGGACGGGCAGCAGGTCGGGACTGATGGTGGGCTCGCCGCCGGCGAAGGCGATCATCGGCACGTACTGCGCCGCCATCTGGTCCACGAGCTCGAGCTTCTCCGGAAGCGTCAACTCGTTGGCCAGACCATCCCGGTCGGCGTCCTGGTAGCAATGCTGACACCGCAGGTTACAGCGGTTGGTGAAATTCCAAACGGAAAAAAGCGGGGCGGAGAAACGCTGCGGGACCGTCAGTCCGAATTCGGCCACGCTGCGCGCCGTCGCGACGAGCCCGCGGACCGTGCTGGCGTGTTCGCTGATCCGCGTCCGAAACGTCTCCAGCGATACCGAGCCGCGCATCCGGTCGATGAACTTGTGCAGCGGCCAGTAGAGCAGGCGCGGCGCCCGCGGCGCCCGCGGATTGCCATAGGTTTCGAGCACTTCCTCAATGATGGTCTTGCGGCCCCGCCGTGAGCGAGAAATAAACCGCAGCAGCCGGCGCACGAAATCGCGGTCGAGCCAGTTTTCCAGCGGATGGCGGTAATCGAGGTCCAGCGGGCGTGTCTGGCCGCTCCCCTGACGCAGATGTCGCGATTGGGCGGCGTAGGTTTGCGAGTTGACGAGTCCATCGTCCTGGCGTGCGGCACTTTTGTTCGCATTGTCGGACGCCGCGCCGTCGGGCCGGTACTGCTTGCGGAGCTTGAACGCCGTGGTGTGGCCGGCGGTTTCGGTGCGACTGTCGTACTCATCGTGCGCGGTTGCCGGGGACATGCTGCGCTCAGCCATCGCGCCTTCCTTCCGGTTTCAGCGCCGCGGGGCGGTCTCGGCACGCAGCGCCCGAAGGACGCTGCCTCGCCCCACGGACGGACGCTAGTCGAGGAATATACGCAGGAAGTCCGATTCTGGCGAGCCGTTCGCAGGGGGCGCCCTCGATGCCAGCCGCGCTCTCGACCACCGGACGGTTTGCCCGTATAAGCGCGGCCAAGTCGATCGTCCAGCGATCTGGAGAGTCTACATGCCCAGCACCACACACGAGCAGTTCATCCGACGGGTCAAGGAAATCCAAATCGCGGGCTCGATCGAGTCCCTGCTGGACTGGGACCAGGAAACGTACATGCCGCCGAAGGGCGCGGAAACACGCGCCGCCCAGCTCGCCCTGATCGCCGGGATCGCGCACGACAAACTGATCGGCGGCGACTTCGGCCGACTGCTCGAACAGGTCGAGCGGGAAACCGACGGCGACCCCGTACTGGCGACCAACGTGCGGGAAGTGCGGCGTGTCTTCGACCGCAAGATCAAGCTGCCGACCGCCCTGGTCGAGGAAATCGCGCGCACCACGACGCTCGCCAAGGGGGCGTGGGCACAGGCCCGAGCTGAATCCAATTTCGCGCGCTTCGCTCCGCACCTGGAAAAGCTGCTAGACCTGAAGCGCCAAGTGGCCGAGCGCATCGGCTATACCACCGAGCCGTATGACGCCCTCCTCGATGAATTTGAGCCCGGCGCGCGGGTCGCCGACGTGCAGCGCGTCTTCGAAGAGGTCAAACGCGAACTTGTGCCGCTGGTACAGGCGCTCCAGACCGCCCCACGACAGCCCGACGCGTCGATCCTGGCGCGCGCTTGTCCGGTCGCCCAGCAAACGGCCTTCGGCCTGCGCGTCGCCGAAGCGATGGGGTTTGATTTCGCCGCCGGCCGGCTCGATACAACCACTCATCCGTTCTGCTGCGGCTTCTCGCCCCACGACGTGCGGATCACCACGCGCTACAACGAGCACTATCTGCCGATGTCGCTGTTCGGGATCATGCACGAGGCCGGGCACGCGCTCTACGAACAGGGACTGGACCCCGCCCATGCCTGGACCCCGCGCGGCACCGCGGTTTCGCTGGGAATTCACGAGTCACAGTCACGCACGTGGGAGAACCTGGTGGGCCGCGGTCGCCCGTTCTGGCAGCATTGGTTTCCCAAGTTGCAGGCGGAGTTTCCGACGCTACGGGACGTTAAGCTCGACGACTGGCACTTCGCGATCAACACCGTCCGGCCGTCCCTAATCCGCGTCGAAGCCGATGAGGTCACGTACAACCTCCACATCATGCTGCGCCTGGACCTGGAGCGGCGGCTGCTCACGGGCCAGCTCAAGGTGTCGGACGTGCCCGCAGCGTGGAACGAGGGCCTGCGTGCTCTGCTCGGCGTTCTGCCGCCGAACGATGCCCAGGGGTGCCTCCAGGACATTCACTGGAGTCTCGGCATCTTCGGCTACTTCCCCACCTACGCGCTCGGGAATCTGTATGCCGCGCAGTTCTTTGAGGCGGCGCGGGAGGCCATGCCGGACCTCGCTGCCACGATCGCGCGGGGCGAGTTACGCCCGCTGCGCGAGTGGTTGCGGGCGAAGATCCACTGCCACGGGCAGCGCTACCGGGCCACGGACCTGGTGCAAGAGGTGACCGGTCGCCCGCTCTCCCCCGGCCCGTTCATCGCCTACCTGAATGGCAAGTACCGTCCGCTGTACGGGCTCTAGCTTCAGGCGCGAGCCGGGGGTCTCGCGCAGCGCCCCCCGTCCGAACGCTGACACGCACGCCGTCCGAGCCCCCGGCGCCAGCCGGGGGTCTCGCGCAGC
>JAGVEP010000096.1 GCA_020058145.1 Phycisphaerae bacterium
CGCTGGGCGTGGCACGCATGATGCAATTCTGGGCACCGCCGATGCTGCTGGCGATCGGCATGGGCGTGGCCGTCGTGTGGCGGCATCTGGCCGGGGCCGTGTTTCGCCGGCCGGCGCCCGTGCTGCTGTCGGTCGTCGGCCTCGGGGTGCTGCCGCTGGTGTACATGATTCGCGAGCCGCTGGAGTGCCGCTACTACATCTACCACGATTTCCCGGCGGTGCTGAAGACCCTGGGGCAGATGCGGCAGCCGGGGGAGCCGGTCTATGTGGAGCTTTTCGCCGTACCGTGCGTGCGCTACTACGCTCCCGACCTGGCGCCGCCGGTGGTATTCACGCCTGTGGCGGCGGGGACCATCCTCAAACCCGGCAGCGACCCGGAGGCGCTCGCGCGTGGCGTGGCGCTAAGCGCATTCACACGCTGCTGGGTGCTCGGCACCAGCGAATTCCCGAATACGCTCGAGCGCGCGGAGTTGCAGGCCATTCGCAAGCAGGGTTTCAATGTGGAAGTGGTCGAGCGGCGCGGCCACCCGTGGACGGCCAGCGGCGCTGCGGAATTGCTGCGCGCCACGCGCCACTGAAACCGTAGCGGCCGAGCTCCGTACCGGCCGTGTAGCGGCCGGGCTCCGTACCGGCCGTGTAGCGGCCGAGCTCCTGCTTTGCTGCTGCGAGAACCCGTTCTCGCACACCGCTGGGCGGGAAGCCTCTCCCGCGGCCATCGGAGCGGGAAGGGGATTCCCGCGGCAGAGCGTCCGAGAGATGATTCTCGCAGGCGCCGGCACGTGTAGCGCTTCGAAACCAAGACCGCGTTTCGGTATCATGCGGGGCGCTATGCCGAGACCCCGCAAACGGCGCGGCCCGCAAAGGCCGCCCTTGCACATCTCCGAAATCCTCGCCTGGGCCGACGCCCACCACCGGCTCACCGGGCAATGGCCCGCCCGAGCCGCGGGCACCATTGTCGCCGCACCATGGGATACCTGGCAGGCGGTCGATATGGCTCTGAAAAGCGGAAGACGCGGGCTCAGGGACGGCTCGTCGCTGGCCCGGTTCCTGGCGAAGTACCGCGGCCGGCGCAATAAACACGCGCTGCCGCACCTCAGCACGAGCCAGATTCTTAGCTGGGCCGACGCCCACCAGCGGCGCACCGGGAGCTGGCCCGCCAAAGATTCGGGTCCGATCTCCACGGCGCCAGGCGAGACCTGGCAGGCGGTCGAGATGGCTCTGAGGAACGGAAGACGCGGGCTCCGGGGCAGCTCGTCGCTGGCCGGGCTCCTTGCGAAGTGCCGCGGGCGGCGCAATAAACAGGCGCTGCCGCACATCAGCGTGAGCCAGATTCTTAGCTGGGCCGACGCCCACCACCGCCGCACGGGGACGTGGCCCGCCCACGACAATGGTCCGATTGCCGGGGTCCCAGGCGAAACTTGGGGGGCGGTTCAGTCGGCTCTCACAGCGGGACTGCGCGGCCTGCCCGGCGGCTCGTCCCTGGTCAAGCTACTCGCGCGGCACCATCGTAAGCGCAACCGACTGGCTCCGCCGCGCTTGGCCGTGCCACAAATCCTCGCCTGGGCCGATCAACACCGGCAGCGCACCGGTAAATGGCCGACAGACCACGCGGGCCCAATTCCCACGGCGCCCGGCGAGAGCTGGGGCGGGGTTGAACATGCCTTGAAAATTGGCCGACGTGGCCTTTCCGGCGGCTCGTCTATCGGCAGACTACTCGCGCAGTATGGTCGCAAACTCAACCTCGCGGCACAGCCACCGTTCACCCTTTCCCAGATCCTCGCGTGGGCGGATGCTCATCACGAGCGGACCGGACGCTGGCCAGCCGCGCTCAGCGGTCCTATTCCGGAGCAGCCCGGCGAGAACTGGAACAAAGTCGCCATGGCACTCTATCAAGGGGGACGGGGTCTGCCCGGCGGCGATTCGCTCGCGCAGGTCCTGCTCCGCTACCGTGGCGTCCGCAGATGTGCGCATCGCCCGCGCCTGACCGTGAAACAAATCCTCCGCTGGGCAAAGGCGCACTACCGCCGAACGGGGCATTGGCCGCAAGTCAACTCGGGCGCCATTCCCGAGGCTCCCGACAACAATTGGAACAGCATTGATGCCGCGCTGACCCGCGGCTCCCGCGGTCTGCCCGCGGGCCTCTCACTACGCAAGCTGCTGGTCCAGCAACGTGGGTTCGTCGGCAAGACGTGATGCTGGTGCGAGAATCTGACAGCTCGGTGGGCGGTGCCCACCCTACGGCTACAGCGGGCTAACCGGTTGCAAACCGGTCCCACACCTTACGCCCTTATCACCCTATCACGTTATCACTCTGTAACGTTCACACGTAGCTATTCAGCGTCTTCATGTAGTTGGCACGCTCGAAAGCCGCCGGGTCCGCGCAGGCCTTCTGGCTCATGCTGCCCTTCATTTGCTCGACCGACTCGTATTCGCGGTCTTCCATCCAGGCCTGTATGTCCTTGAGGATGCGCGTCAGCTCGCCGGTGCTCTTGCGGAGCAGCACCGAGCAGAGCTGGGCCACATCCGCACCGGCCATCAGGACCTTGAGCACGTCGCGCCCGGTCGCGATACCCGTCGTCGCCGCCAAACTCCCCTTGATGCGCCCATACAGGATCGCGACCCAGCGCAGCGGCAGCCGCATCTCGAACGGCGTACTGAGTACCAGGTCCGGTACCACCTCCAGCGTGTCGAGATTGATGTCCGGCTGGTAGAAACGGTTGAACAGCACGAGGCCGCTGGCGCCCCCCTCGTCCAGGCGCTGGGCCATGGCAGCCAGCGAGCTGAAATAGGGTCCGAGCTTGACGGCCACGGGAATTTTCACGTGCGACTTGACCGCTTTCAGAATCTGTAGGTAGCGGTTTTCCACGTCCGGAGCATGCAGGCTCGGATCCGCGGCCACGTAGTAGACGTTCAACTCCAGCGCGCTGGCCCCCGCCTGTTCCAACCGGGTGGCATAGTCGATCCAGCCACCCACGGTGGACCCGTTCAGGCTGGCAATGACGGGGATGTCGACCGCCAGCTTGGTTTTGCGAATGTGCTCGAGGTACTCGTCGGGCTCCAGCCGGTAGTCCTGCGCCGTCGGGAAATAGGTGAGCGACTCGGCGAAGCTCTCCGTGCCCTGTGTGGAGAGATGATCGAGTTCCGACGTCTCGTGGGTGATCTGTTCCTCAAACAGCGAGTGCAAGACCACCGCCGCGGCACCCCCGTCCTCCAGCTCGCGGATACTGTCCACGCGCGCGGTGAGCGGGCCCGCCGACGCCACCAGGGGGTTCTTTAGTTTCAGGCCCAAATATGTCGTTGAGAGGTCCATGGTGGGTCCTTTCGCGTATCACCGCACTCCCGAGTTCCGCGCGGCCAGTTTTCAGTGACTTCCCGGCTCGGAACTCGCAACTCAGCACTCGAAACCAAGAACTCAGCCCTCAGAACTCGGTGCTCCGCCCGTCTGCATCGCCGCGAGCTGCTCATAGAAGCCCCAGCGCCGCACGGCATCCTGCTGTGCCAGCGCCAGCAGGCGCTTCGCGTCCTCGGGCTTGCTCTTGGTCAGCATCTTGAACCGCGTCTGCTGATAGGCGAAGTCCTCGTACGAAATCGAGGGCTTCTTCGAGTCCAACTGCAGCGGGTTTTTGCCTTGCGCGGCCAGCTCGGGGTTGTAGCGGAGCAGCGTGAAGTGCCCGCTGTCCACCGCCCGCTTCTGCGTGTCGAGCCCCAGCCGCATGTTGATCCCGTGCGCGATGCAGTGGCTGTAGGCGATGATCAGCGACGGGCCGTCGTACGCCTCGGCCTCGATGAACGCCTTCACCGTCTGGGCATCGTTCGCGCCCAGCGCGACGGTCGCCACATACACGTTCCCGTAGCTCATCGCCATCAGCGCCAGGTCTTTTTGCACCGAAGGCTTGCCACCGGCGGCGAATTTGGCCACCGCGCCACGCGGCGTGGCCTTGGAGCATTGCCCGCCGGTGTTGGAATAGACCTCGGTATCGAGCACGAGAATGTTGACGTTCCGACCCATCGAAAGCACGTGGTCGAGTCCGCCATAGCCGATGTCATATGCCCAGCCGTCGCCACCGACGATCCAGACGCTCTTCTTCACGAGCATGTCGGCGACGAGGAACAAGCGCTGGGCATCGCTGGCCAGCGGCGAAGCCCCGGACACAAGCTCCGCCAACTTCTCCTTCAGCGCCGCCACTCGCTTCCGTTGGACTGCTATGTCCGCGTCCGTTTTCTGCACCGCGCTCGTCAGCCCGTCGGCCAGATCGGGTCCGAGCTGGTCGCGCAGTTTGGCGACCAGTTCGCGGGCGAACTCCGCGTGCTTGTCGATCGTCAGTCGATACCCAAAGCCAAACTCGGCGTTGTCCTCGAACAGCGAGTTACACCACGCCGGCCCGCGGCCATCGCGATTGATGACCCACGGCGCCGTCGGCAGGTTCCCGCCATAGATCGAAGAACAGCCGGTGGCATTCGAGATGATGGTCCGATCGCCGAAAAGCTGGGTCACCAGCTTGAGGTACGGGGTTTCGCCGCAGCCGGCACACGCCCCGGAATACTCGAATAGCGGCTGGAGGAACTGCGAGCCTTTGACGGTGTTGGTCCGCAATTTCTCGCGATCCGCTTCGGGCAAGTCGAGGAAGAACTTGTAGTTCACCCGCTCCGGCTCGCGCAGCGGCGGCTGAAAGGCCATGTTAATCGCCTTGAGCCGCGTCTCCTTCTTGTTTTTGGCCGGGCACGCCTCGATGCACACGCCGCAGCCGGTGCAGTCCTCTGGTGCGACCTGAATCGTGGTCACGTACCCGTCGAACTCCTTGCCGATGTACTTGATGTGCCTAAACGTCGCGGGCGCGCTCTGCAGGTGCACCGGGTCGTAGGCCTTCATGCGAATCGCGGCGTGCGGGCAGACAATCGCGCACTTGCCACACTGCGTACACGTGTCCGGGTCCCAGACCGGGATCTCGAGCGCGATGTTGCGCTTCTCCCATTGGGCCGTGTACGTGGGAAACGTGCCGTCATTCGGCAGCATGCTCGTCGGCAGGCCGTCACCCTTGAACTCGATCATCGGCCCCAGCACGGCCCGCACGAATTCGGGGGCCTCCGCCGGCACCGGCGGCCGCATCGGCAGATCGCTGGTTGGCCTGGCGGGCACCGGAAGCTCGTACATATTCGCGATGGTCGCATCCACCGCCGCCCAGTTCTTCTTGACGATCTCCTCGCCCTTCCTGCCGTACTCTTTCTTGATCGAGTCCTTGATCGCCTGGATCGCCTGATCGCGCGGCAGCACGCCCGAGATCGCGAAGAAACAGGTCTGCATGATCGTGTTCACGCGCCCGCCCATGCCGGTCTCTTTGGCCACCTTGTAGCCGTCGATTGCGTAGGTGTGGAGCTTTTTGTCGATGACGTCCTGCTGGACCTTTCGCGGCAGGCGGTCCCAGGTCTCCTCCTGCGGGAACGGGCTGTTGAGCAGGAACGTCGCACCGGGCAGGGCCGTGCTGAGCATGTCGTAGCGTTCGAGGAACGCCCAGTTGTGGCAGGCCACGAAGTTGGCCGCCGTGACCAGGTACGACGAGCGAATCGGTTTCGGCCCGAACCGCAGGTGCGACACGGTCATCGAGCCGGCTTTCTTCGAGTCGTAGACGAAGTAGCCCTGGGCGTAGTTGTCCGTATCCTCCCCGATGATCTTGATCGAGTTCTTGTTCGCGCCCACGGTTCCGTCGGCACCCAGGCCGTAGAACATCGCGCGGACGACTTCCTTGTCCTCCGTCTGGAAGTTCGGATCGTAGTCCAGGCTGGTGTGGGTCACGTCCTCGTTGATGCCGATCGTGAAGTAGTTCTTCGGCGGCTTCGCGGGCGAGACGCCCGCGCCACCCAGGTTGTCGAAAACGCCCTTCACCATTGCGGGGGTGAATTCCTTGCTCGACAAACCGTACCGCCCGCCGACGATCAGCTTGACGTCCGGACAAGTCGCCTTGGTCGGTGCATGAACCACCTCGCCGAAAGCGGTCAGCACGTCCTTGTACAGTGGCTCGCCTGCGGCGCCCGGCTCCTTCGTGCGATCCAGAATCGCCAGCGACTTCACCGTCTTTGGCAGCGCGGCGAAGAAGGCCTCTTTCACGAACGGCCGGTACAAACGCACCTTGACCACACCGACCTTTTCGCCGTGGGCATTCAGGTAGTCAATCGCCTCGTGCGCGACTTCGGCCCCCGAACCCATGATGACGATCACGCGCTCGGCATCCGGCGCGCCATGGTAGTCGAACAGGTGATATTGCCGGCCCGTCAGCTTCGCAAAACGGTCCATCACGCTTTGCACAATCCCCGGGCAATCGCGGTAAAACGGGTTGACCGTCTCGCGGGCCTGGAAGAACACGTCCGGATTCTGCGCGGAGCCCTTCAGCGTCGGCCGGTCCGGCGTCAGGGCCCGCTCGCGCTGCGCCTGAACGAAGCGTTCATCGATCATCGCCCGCATGTCGTCGAGCGTCAGTTCCTCGACCTTCATCACTTCGTGTGAGCTGCGGAAGCCGTCGAAGTAGTGCATGAACGGCACGCGGCTTTCGAGCGTCGCCGCATGTGCGACCAGTGCGAAATCCATGATCTCCTGCACCGAGCCCGAACAGAACATCGCGAAGCCCGTGGAACGGCAGGCCATGACATCGCTCTGATCGCCGAAGATGCTGAGGGCGTGCGTCGCGACCGTGCGCGCGGTGATGTGATAGACCGTCGGCAGCAGCTCCCCCGCCATCTTGAACATCGTGGGGATCATCAGCAGCAGACCCTGCGACGCCGTGAAGGTGGTCGTCAGGGCGCCGGTCGCGGCGGCCCCGTGCACGGCCGCGCAGGCCCCGCCTTCGCTCTGCATTTCGACGACATGGGGCAGGGTGCCCCAGATATTGGGGTGTCCGAGGGACGACCACTCGTCCGCCCATTCGCCCATCGGCGAAGACGGCGTGATGGGGTAGATCGCAATAACTTCGCTGACTTTGTGGGCGATGTGGGCTGCCGCCTGGTTCCCGTCGATGGTCACCATCCGACGCTGGTTCATAGGTCGATTCTCCCGCACTACTTTCGGAGCGACCGGGGTCCCGAGTGGTCAACGCCGCGCGGACTCCCAGCCGTTTGGTCGGTCGTGGTCCAAAACCGGTTTCGTAACCGATTCAGTCGGCGCATGCAAGCCGCGTTCCAGCCCGCCGGGCGTACAGGAAAAGCGTCACGAAGGTGGGTGAACGGCATAGCGCAGGGGACAGCCTGAAACGCTGAACGGTTATAGCCGGAAGCGAGCGCTGCCCCGCATCCGTTGTGGAATTCTGCGCACTCGCGTGGGGAACACTTCAGGTCGGCAGTCCGACGGGCTCCAACCCCCTGGTCGGTTGTGTGGGTCGAATCCGCTGTGCGCGGACGTAGCCCAACAGCCAGCCGGCGAGGCGATCGGTCCCCACCCGGCCACGCGTGTCCGTGCAAAGCACTTCCGCGCGCGGATTCGTACGGCGTAGTTGGTGGACCAGTCCATCCAGGTCCACATGGGTTCGCGGCACGAGGTCGTACTTCGTCAGGACGACCACGGCCACACCCCGCAGCAGCGCTGGGTGCCGCTCCAACACGGTCTGGCCGCTCGACACGCTCAGCGCGGCGATGCGCACGTGCTCGCCGAGGTCCTCGGCGGTCTGCTGCGCCAAACTGCCGGCATTCTCGATGAGGATCAAGTCAAGTTCCGAAAGGTCGAATTCACTGAGGGCCGCGTGGACATCCGCCGGCGTGAGTCGTGTGCCGGCCGTCAAATCCGCCGTCACGAGTGGAACATCCAGAGCCTCAAACGGCGAGGTGCCCGGGCGCAAATCTCCCGCGGCGATAATCCCGACGCGAATCTTCGCACGCAGCCGCGGCAGAATAGCCGCCAGCAGCGTCGTCTTGCCGCTCCCCACCGACCCCAGCAAATTGACGCAGATGGTGCCCGCCGCATCGAGCCGCCTGCGGTTTTCTGAACTGGCGTGAACATTGACCGAAAGCTGGCTGAATAGCGGCGCGCTCATTGGGCTTCTCCACATTAGATGTGCCTACGTGCCTGGGCCTCAAAGGGAGCGAAAGAGATGTCAGTCGCCGGGCGACTCCAACCATCTCGTAGCATAAGGTATCTGTGTCTGCCCGTCTACCGAAAAAAAACGCCGTGCCCGCTTACGGGCGGAAATCGCACGCGACTCAAGACTGCCGCCAAGCCGCCACGAAGGCTTGCCCCAGCGCCAGCCCGCCATCGCCGCCGGGCACTTCGCGCTGATACAACGCGGTGAACCCGTCGGCTTCCAGTAACTCCACGACTCGCGCCAACAGCAACCGATTCGCGAAACACCCACCGGATAGCGCTACGCGGGCAACGCCGCGCGGCGTGGCGGCGAGCCGCGCACTCGTCGCCAACATCTGCGAGATGGTCTCGTGGAAGCGCGCGGCCAGCAGCGGGACCGCTGACTTGTCCACCCCGCACGTGGGCACCAGTTCGCGAATCATCGGCACAAGCGATACGACCACGCGTTCGCCCACGGCATCGGCCGCGAAGGAAAACGGCGTCACGGGACCCACATGCTCCGCGGCGGCCGCTTCGACCGCCACCGCGGCCTCGGCTTCGTGCCGATTGCGGTCGCACAGGCCCAGCAGGAAGGCCACGGCGTCGAATACGCGACCGAGGCTCGACGTGGGCTGCGCGTTGATCCCACGCAACACCTGTCGTTCGAACACGGCAACATCGTCACCGGGCGTGCCACGGCCGCGTCCGCCGGACAGCAAAGCGTCACTCCACACGCCGCGCCAGCGGTCACCAAAAGCCGCTCGGACCAGCGCCGCCGCCGGCCGCCATGTCTCGCTGGCCGCCAGATCGCCACCGACGAGCGGGAAGTACTCCAGATGACCGATTCGTTCGAAATCACCGCGTTCGCAGAGCAAGACCTCGCAGCCCCACGTGGCGCCGTCGGTGCCGTAGCCCGTGCCGTCGCAGGATAGCCCGATCACAGGCCCCAAATCGCCCCACTCCGCCATGACGCTCGCGATATGCGCATGATGGTGCTGGACGGCAACGATCGGCAACCCGCAGCGGTGCGCATACTCGGTGGACAGATAGCGCGGATGCAGATCGCAGGCGATGGCCTCCGGCTCAAAGCCCGCAAGCTGCTTCAACCGGTCGATGGCCTGCACGAAATGCCGATACGCGGCGGGGTTGGTCAAATCGCCGAGATGCTCGCTCAGGGTGGCTTCGCCACGATTCAGCAGGCACACGGTCGATTTCAATTCGCCGCCGACGGCGAGAATGCGCCGGCCAACGTAGCGGCCGGGCTCCGTACCGGCCGTAGAGCACCGGCTATTAGCCGGTGCCACACTAATGTAGCGGCCGGGCTCTGTACCGGCCGTAGGGCACCGGCTACTAGCCGGTGCCACACTAATGTAGCGGCCGGGCTCTGTACCGGCCGTAGAGCACCGGCTATTAGCCGGTGCCACACTAATGTAGCGGCCGGGCTCTGTAC
>JAGVEP010000227.1 GCA_020058145.1 Phycisphaerae bacterium
CCGCCCACGCAGGGAACGCACGCGCTGCGCGAAACCGGTCGCTCGCGCTCCCGGCTCGTTTTGAACCGGTCGCTCGCGCTCCCGGGTCGGACAGGCCGCGTAAAGTGTCGCGGACCCCCCTGCCGGCGGCGACCCGGAAAGCGGTTGGTTTCGGGTCCGGTTTTGCCTATACTCAGAACGTCGTTCGGACCGCAGTGCCTGGCCGGACTATTGGATTGGGCCGTGCCGTCGCAGCAAACATCAACTTCATTGCTGTCGCGCGTTCGCAACCCCGCGGACCACGAGGCCTGGCTCGAGTTCGACCGCCGCTACCGAGCGTTGCTGCTGGGCTACTGCCGCCGGCGGGGGGTGCCGCACATAGATGCCGAAGATCTTGTGCAGAAAGTACTTACGAACCTGACGACCACACTGCCGGGGTTTGTCTACGACCCCAACCGCGGCCGATTTCGGGATTACCTGTACCGCAGCACGAAAAATGCGATCGGCGAGTGGGCCGCGCGTCCAAATCGGCATTGGCAACCGCTAGATACAAACGTGGCGGTCGACCGGCCCGGTGCTGCGGCGTCGGACGTTGACGCCACGCTGTGGGAGCAGGAATGGGTCGCGCACCATTACCGGCTCGCGCTGGCGACGGTCCGCCAGACGTTTGAGCCCCGCAGCGTCGAGATATTCGACCGCAGCGTGGCAGGTGCGAAGGTCGCGGACCTCGCCCGCGAGTACGAAATGAGCGCACCAGCCGTACACAAGGTGCGGCAACGGATACGTGATCGCATGGAGGAGCTGATTGCTCAGCAGGTGCGCGAGGAGGACGACGTGGATGGCTCTTCCGTCACCTGAATCCGGGTCGGCGCAGGAGGAACGCGCGGTACGTGAGCTCTTCGGCTTCGGTCTCGACGCCGATTCGTGGTTCGCACACGTCGGCAAATGCGTCACGTCGCCGATCCTGGGGCGACTGGGCCCGTACGAGCTGCTGGCGGAGTTGGGGCGGGGCGCACAGGGCGTCGTGTACAAAGCCCGGCAACCGCGCACCGGGCGCGAGGTCGCACTAAAGCGACCCGCGGCCGGCGTGTTCGCCACCCCACAGATGCGGGCGCGTTTCGAGCGGGAGATTGACGCCGTCGCCGCGCTCGACCATCCCAACATCGTCACCCTCTACGGCACGGAACTCATTGACGATCAGCCGGTGCTGACCATGCAGTGGGTGGACGGCGTGGCGTTCGACCGCTGGGCCGGTCCGCCCGAGGGGCCGCGGCGGGAGCTTCGCGCCATCCTGACGACTTTCACGCAAGTGTGCGATGCGATTCACCACGCGCACCTGCGCGGGGTGATTCACCGCGACATCAAGCCGTCGAACATCCTGGTGGATGCGGAGGATCGGCCGTTCGTGCTGGATTTTGGGCTGGCCAAGCTGGCGTCCGAGGCGGCCGGAGCCCAGACGATGACCCGGACGGGCGAGTTCCTGGGCACGCCGGCGTATGCCGCCCCTGAGCAGGTACGTGGAGACCTGCGCGCTATCGAGGTCCGGACAGACGTGTATGCGCTGGGGATAGTGTTGTATCAGGCGCTTACGGGCCGGCTGCCGTTCGAGAACACCATTCCGGTGCAGCGCCTGCTCGAGCGCATCCAGTTCGACGACCCGCCCCGGCCCACGCGCTTCTGCCCCGCGCTGGGACGGGAACTCGACGCGATCGTCCTCAAGGCACTCGCGAAGCACAACGAGGAGCGCTATCGGTCGGTGGCCGCGCTGGCGGATGACGTGCGGCGGTACCTAGCGGGCCAAACCGTACAGGCGCACCCGCCCAGCGGGCTCTACCGCGTCCGAAAGTTCGTACGACACCATCGGATCGGAGTCGCCGTTGTGCTGGGGTTCATCGCGTTGCTGCTCGGCGCGACGGCCGTCAGCACGACGTTCTACCTCCAAGCGGCGGCGGGCTTGCGCGCCGAGCAGCGGGAGCATGACCGGGCCGAGGCGGCGTTACACGCCGAGCGCGAGCAGCGCGAACGCGTCGAGCAGGAGCAGGCCCGCGCGCAACGCGAAACGCAGAAGACCGCCGCCATCAACCAGTTCGTCGGCGATATGCTCAAGCACGCCGACCCGGCCGCGCAGCAGGGGCGGGCGAACATCACGATCCGCGCGGCGCTCGACGCGGCCTCGCAACGCCTAATTGCCGGCGAAACCAAGTACGATCCGGAGGTCGAAGCCGACCTGCGCATAACAATCGGGGAGATCTATTACAGTCTGACGCTCTTCGAGCCGGCCAAGGCGCATTTCCAGGCCGCGCTCGAGCTCAGGAAGCAGGTCTTCGGCGCCGAGTCCGAGACGGTGGCGGCGGCGCTGAACTTCCTCGCGCGGGCCTACCGCGGTCAGGCGCGCTATGCCGATGCTGAGGAGGCCCAGCGCGAATCGCTGGCGCTACGCCGTAAGCTGCTGCCGGCCGATAGTCCCTATCTTGCGCAGGCGCTGTCCAGCCTGGCAGTAACGCTGCGTCAGGAGGGAAAGTACGCGGAGGCCGAGGCGTTGTACCGCGAGGCGCTGGCGATCTACGAAGCCTGCTGCGGTGTTGAGAATGAGAGCGCGGGCATCGTGTGCAGCGCGCTAGGCGTGGTCCTCACGTTCCAAGACCGCTTGGAAGAGGCCGACGCCAGCCTCCAGCGTGCCCTGGACATCTACCAGAAGCACTACCAGGGCGCGGGTCATGCTGATACGGCGACGGTGCAGTTCAACCAGGCTGCCGTCCGCTGGCGCCAGGCACGACACGCCGAGGCGGAGCGACTGGCGCGTGAGACGATCGCCATGCTACGCCGGCTGCACGGCGATCCGCACGCGGTAACGGCCAACCAGGAACAGACTCTCGCGGGCTGGCTCGGCGAACTAGGGCGCTGGGAGGACGCTGAGCAGCTCTACCGATCGGCCCTGGCGGCGCAGGAAGCGCTTTTCGGCGACAACCACGGCGCGACCATCATCAGCCTCCAGGGCTTGGCGGCGGCGCTGCGCCACCTGGAGCGCTGGGAGGAAGCGGAGGTCTATGGTCGCCGCGCGCTGGCGGCCCACCAGGCGGTCGCTCCGGGCGACCCCCACGGC
>JAGVEP010000496.1 GCA_020058145.1 Phycisphaerae bacterium
CGCCGTGTCGAACCACGCGACCGGGAAGCCCGCCACCGCGCTGCGCACTTCCACCCAGTCGCGTGTCGTGCCCGGCGTCGCCGAGACCACGCTCACCTCGCGGTCCGCCAGCGCGTTTGCCAGCGTGCTCTTCCCGACATTCGGCGGTCCCGCCAGCACGACCCCGAGCGGACGGACAAACCAGTCGACCATCCCCTGACGACTGAGCAGCTCACCCGCCGTGCGCCGCAGTTCTTCCGGCACGTCGCAGTTCAGCAGCGTGTCGCAAACCCCCCGCAGTCGCTCGACCTGCTCCAGCAGCCAGCGCGCCCCGCGTAGCGTCGACATCTGCGGCAGCAGTGCGTACGCCTCGGCTGCGAGCATATCGGGCGCGGCCCACAAGTCCGGCGGCGCGTCCTCTGCCTCGCAAAAACCGCCGGCCCGCAGCAACGCCGCACATCGCCGCACCAGCCAGGGGTTGCCGTGCAAGTGCAGTCGGATATCCCACGCCGGTGGCGGCGTGTGGACGGAGACGAGTACGTCGTCGATCGCGCTGCCGGCTTCGTCGAGCAATTCCGCTCGGAAAACGCCCCCGCGCGGCCAGGTGTCCCGCGGTGTCGCCGTGGCCCTGCGAATATGTCGGTCAAGAAATCCCCCGGTCGCAGCGCCGCGCACGCGCAGCACGGCGATTCCAGCGGGGCCTAGACTCGTCAGCACCTGGAAGTGCCCGTCGGAGCACTGTAGCGGCCGGGCTCTGTACCGGCCGAGCAGCGCGCTCAGGTTTGTCCCGCCGCACTGCGGTAGGCCAGCGCAATGCCCATCAGGCACAGGTCGGGCACCACCGCATCGACGTACTCGGCGAGTTCCGCGACCAGCGGCGCGTTGCCGCCCGTGATAACCAGCTTCGGCCACTCGCGCAGTTCGGTCGCGTACCGTTCCACGATCTCACGCAGCGCCCCCACCACGCCGAACACCACGCCGCCGACCAACGCGTCGTGCGTGTTCTTCCCAAACACGCCGCCCGGCACGCGGGGCGTGACGCGTGGCAATTGGGCGGTCCCGGCGTGCAGCGCATCGAACGCCATCTGGAAGCCCGGCAGGATGGACCCGCCTAGAAAACGCCCGTCCTCAGAAACACAGTCAATCGTAATGGCCGTGCCAAAGGAGGCGACCGCGCACGCGCCTTTCATCCGTTCATACGCCGCCGCCGCACAGCACACGCGATCGACCCCCACTTCGCGCTCGTTCTCGACATCCAGCGGCATCGGCAGCGGCAAGTCGTCGCGGATGCGCAGCGCCGCCAGACCGCTGATTTCCTCGATCAAACCCTGCACCTGCACCGTCTGCCGCGGGTTCACGCTGCCCAGCACGACCGCCCGCCGCCCGCCGTTCATGGTCCCCCAGGTCTCCGTCAAGGCCACGCGGCAATCGTCGAGCCGCGCGTGCTCCACCCGGCGGGCGTCGTGCAAGCCGTCCCCGTCCCAGATCCCCAGGCCGAGACGCGTATTGCCAACATCAATCGCCAGCAGTGCATCTGCCGGTTCGAGCAGGCTCATTCAGAGACTCCAAAGGCCCGCAGGGGCTGTTCCGCCTGCGCACGTTACCGCGCCCTGGGCACGCGTCAATTGCGGTCGCGGCGCCGTTGGGTGTGGACGGTCCTGACGAGTTCCGACAAGTTGTCCGGACCCGTTCCCGGCGCTGCGCCGGGCCTGCCCGTATAATTGCACCGCATGGGTTCTTGGAGGACCACACTGTGATTTCGCTGCTCACTCGGTCACGTTCGCTGCGTTTCGGGTGCATGTCATGGCTTGCCCTAACGGTCGCCGGCGGCGTCCGCGCCGGCGCCCAGGAAAAGATCCCGGTGAAGAGTGCGGACGACCTGCCGCGCCACACGTACAAGCTGCCGGGGACGGCGTCCGAACTCCTGAAGTCAGACGAGCAGTTTGCGGCCCTGAGCAAGGAACTGCGCACGAACACCGAAGCCGATTTGGCCAAGTACCAGATCGACGACAAGTCAACGCTCCGCGGCCTGTACCTCGTGCTGTTGACTCTGGACGTGCTCGACGGCCGCTTCGAGGCCGCGTTGAAGGGCATCGACCGCGTGCGCGACCTCGAGGACAAGGAGTCCAAGAAGCTGATGACCGGGTTGGTGCTCCGTGCCTATATCGCGGCCCGCGGGAAGGCTGGGGAGGATGACACGAAGCTCCGCGCCGCGTTCAAGGACACGCTGCTCGAGAAGCTCCGCCCGCTGCCTTGGGACGTGGTCGGTGACGAGCTGGAGCAACGTAAAGGGCAGACCGAGATGCTCAGCACCGAGCTGATGATGGGGTCCATTCAGGCCATGATCGACCCGGTGGTCGCCAAGACCGCCGGCGAGATCAGCGGCGACCTCGCCCAGCGGCTGGCCAGCGTCCGCCTGGCGCTCAAGATCATGGTCCCGCTCAAGGACGAGGTCGTGGCGGCCTTTCAGACCGTCATTGACGCCCACCGTGTCGCGAAGAAGGACATCTGGGCGGAGCGCGCCGTCACGCTGGGGCCTGCTCAGAAGCTCACGCCGGTGCTCGTCGGCATCTGGGACTCCGGCGTGGACCCGAACGTGTTTGAGCAGCAACTTTTCACGAATTCGAAGGACCCGGCGAACGGCCAGGACGACGACGGCAACGGCTATGTCGACGACGTGCATGGCATCGCGTTTGACCTCGACGCCAACCCCACGCCTGCCTTGCTCCATCCGCTGACCGGGCTCAAATCTGACGTGGCCGAGCTGACCCGCCACATGAAGGGCTTCATGGACATGCAGTCCGCGGTCGATAGCCCGGAGGCGAGCGAGGTCAAGAAGTTCATGGCCGCGCTCAAGGCGGACGAGGTTAAATCGTTCATCGAGGACCTGGGGCTTTTCGGAAGCTATGTCCATGGCACGCACGTCGCGGGCATCGCCCTCGACGGCAACCCCGCCGCCCGGCTGCTGATTGCCCGCCTGACCTTCGACTACCACGTCATCCCGATGTGTCCGACCATGGCATGGGTGCAGCAGACCGCGGCGATGTACCGGAAAACGGCCGAGTATTTGACGGCGCACGACGTACGGGTCGTGAACATGAGTTGGGGCGAGGACCGCAAGACGCTCGAAGCCGCGCTCGAGAAGAACGGCAAGGGCGAAAACGTCGAAAAACGGGCGGAAATGGCCCGCGAGTTGTACAAGGTCATGCGGACCGGGCTGTTGGAGGCCATCCAGGGCGCCCCGGACGTCCTCTTTATTGGCGCGGCCGGCAATTCCGACAACGACGTGGAATTCGATGAGATGATCCCGTCGGGCTTCGACTTGCCGAACCTGCTGGTCGTCGGCGCGGTGAACCAGGCTGGCGAGCCGACCAGCTTCACCAGTTTCGGCCGCACCGTGCAGGTCTACGCCAACGGCTTCGAGGTCGATAGCTACATCCCTGGGGGGAAACGCCTGAAGCTCTCCGGCACCTCGATGGCTTCGCCGAATGTGGCGAATCTCGCGGCCAAGCTGCTCGCCCTCGATGCGTCGCTCAAGCCGACCCAGGTCATCGACCTCATCAAGCGCGGCGCCGACAAGGTCGAGGGCAAAAAGCCGCTGCTCCTGATCAACCCGAAGAAGACGGTGGGACTGGTACAGAAATAGGCACGAAGGCACGAAGGCACGGAGGCACGCAGGCACGAAGAGCGGCCATGGTCCGTGACACTTCAGGCGGGGCGCCGAGTTTTGGCGCGGGTTCTTCCACGGGAGTTGATCCGCAGATTACGCAGATTACGCAGATGAGAGGTCAGGCAACGTGGGAGCAGAACAGCAGCGCGATCCGCGGACGTACGCCGTTATTGGCGCGGCCATGGAGGTTCATCGTGAGCTTGGCTGCGGCTTTCTCGAAACGGTTTACCTGGAGGCCCTGGCCCAGGAGCTGGTGGCCCGCGGCGTCCCTCACCGGCGC
>JAGVEP010000506.1 GCA_020058145.1 Phycisphaerae bacterium
GCGAGGCCGGGTTGTGTCGTCGCGGGACGGGCCAGCGGCGCGCGCCGCGGCTCCTGTCTGGCCGCGTCGGCGGGTGTCGTGGCGTCCTCGTGCTGGACGAGCATTCGATCGCGGTACGCCGAGATCGGTCCCTCCAGGCTGGCGGTCTCGCCCTGGCAGCCCAACAGAGCGGCCGCGAACCAGACGACGAGGTAGCGCGAATGTCCCCAGGTCCGCCGCTCGTACGATCGTTGTGTCTCCATGGTCTGCCTACGCCCCCCGCACATCGTCGCACCGGAATTTTTCACGCGGCGATGATAGATACGCGCCTAGGGGGTGTCAATTGTGGCGCCGCGGTACGATGCGACGCGCAGAGCCGTGCCAGACGCAGGAGGATCTCGCCCATGGGCCTGGAATTGCTAGCCACCGAATTGACCCGCTACGCCGCCGCCAAAATCCGACAAAATCTGACACAGATCGTGCGGTGCGTCCGCTTGCTGAGCGCGGAGCAGGTTTGGCACCGTGCGAGCGAGCACTCGAATAGCATTGGTAACCTGCTGCTGCACCTGGCCGGCAACCTGCGCCAGTGGATCGTCGCCGGGCTGGGCGGCGAGGCGTTCGCGCGTGACCGTCCGAGTGAGTTTGCCGCCCGCGGCGGCATTCCAGTTGCGGAACTGAGCGCCGAGCTTGAACAAGCAGTGGACGACGCGCTCGCGCTGCTGGCCCAGCTCGATGCCGCTGGGTTAGCCGCCGGGTACACGATCCAGGGCTACGACGTCAGCGGAGTCGTGGCCACCTGCCACGTCGTGGAGCACTTCTCGTGGCATACTGGGCAGATCGTGTACATGACCAAGCTGCTGACCGGTGCGGAGTTGACGGTGTACGACAGTGCCGGGCACAAGCCGTCCGAGCTGGGGGGGTTTCCCTAGAGCTGCTTCCCCGCAGACCTCGCCCGATCGGCCTGATGGGCGCAAAAAAAGTGGGCCGGCGGTCGGGACGTGCGGGGGGGGACACGTACGCCGACACAGTCCGGCCCGGGGTATTGGGCCAATCATCAAGGCGACAGTAACAACGAACCCGTCCGACACTGGCAAGAATCGCTGTCACGCGCATCCTGCCACCGGCCGGGATCACTCCCGCCTGTCCACTCAGTTTAGCCACCGAGCGGGTGTCCTGTCAACTGGGGATCCAGGATTCGAACCTGGGCTAACTGATCCAGAGTCAGTTGTGCTACCGTTACACTAATCCCCAAATGAACTTAGGGTCCGGGTAGCTTATGCGCTCGCGCCGGCGAAATCAACGGGGCCGAGCGAGTTCGTCCTAACTATCTGTCAATACTACACTTGCGGCTATTCTCAACGGCCAGAGAGCAAAGTCCAAGCTCCGCTCGCACCGGTGGCGCACGACTGCCGAGCCTGGTGCCGTCGGCTGTGCGGACGGTGCTGCCCTGACGACGCGATCAGCGTTGCGGTTCGTACTGCGGCGCCGGCTGCGGGCCGACCCGCAGCAGCGCGACAAAGGGGTCGATGTCGTCGAAGTTGATTTTGCCGTCACAGTTCAGGTCGCCGGAGAAGGCCCTAAGTCCGAGGCTGTGATAGCCGCCGCCCGCGACCGCGACGAAACCCGTGTTCGGAACGGGGACGTCGCACTGGCCGTGGTCAGTCCAGCCCCATGCGACGATCGAGCCGTCCGCCTTCAGCCCTAGGCTGTGGTAGGCGCCGGCCGCGACAGCGATGAAACCCGTGTTCGGCGGGGGTACCTCGCACTGGTGGTCATCGTTGTCGCCCCAGCCGACAATCAAGCCGTCGGCTTTCAGTCCCAGGCTGAAGAAATCGCCGGCGGCGACCGCCACGAAGCCCGAGTTAGGTGCCGGTACGTTACACTGCCCGGACAGGTTATCCCCCCAGGCCACGACGGAGCCGTCCGCTCTCAGGGCCAGGCTGTGCGCCAAACCCCCGCTGACCGCTACGAACCCAGTATTCGGGGTCGGCACATTGCACTGCGCGTAGTCGTTCCATCCCCAAGCCACGAGCGAGCCGTCGGACTTAATTCCGAGACTGTGGCCGCCGCCCGCGCCAATTTCCTGAAAGTCCGTGTTCGGCGCTGGGACGTTGCACTGCCCCGAGTAATTCAGCCCCCAAGGCACGATCGAGCCGTCGGCCTTTAGGCCCAGACTATGTGCATTACCCGCCGCGAGTGCCACGAAGCCCGTGTTCGGGCCGCCGGGCGGCGGATTGGACTCCCCGTCGGAATTTCGTCCCCAGGCCACAATTGCCCCATCGGTCCTCAGCGCAAGAGTATGGGCAAACCGTGCCGCAATTGCCACGAAGTTATGGTTTGGGGGCGGGCCATAGCATTGGCCGTACTGATTGAGACCCCAGGCGACGCTTGACCCATTCTCGCGCTGGGCCCGGGCGACGGGCGCTGCAAGCAGCGCCACGATCGGCAGCAGAACTCGACAGGCGATTCGCGTGCTCGCGGTCACGGGGGCTTCCTCCGCGTGCCCCACTCAGGACGCACATTCCATTCTAGCACATGAGCCTCATGCCGGCATATGGCCGTCGGTATTTAGCCCGCGGAGCGCTTAGCCGAGGCCGAACGGCGGCTGGCTAGCGCAGCCGTATGGTCGGCTACTGGCCGAGCTTGGCCTGCAAGAAAAGCGCCTCGACCTCGTTGTCGCTCAAAGCGCAATCGGCGTACCACCGATCCTCCAAATACACCTGCGCCGCAACCTCCGTGGCTGCGCCGTTGCCCGAGCGAATGCTGCCGTGGCCCAACAGCGTCGGACTGACGCTGCCCGCGATGTGCTCGACGCCATGCCCGTCGGATATGGATAGGTGCAGCGCCCCCTGCTCCTGGCGCACGGCGAAGTAGACGCGCGTTCCGGCAAGCAGCGTGCGAGGTGCGCTGGCGGCGACTTGCAGGCCGTTGACCGAGAGCTTAAACTGTTTTTCGCTGCACTCAAAATACAATTCCGCCTGTCCAACCAGCGGCACATCGTATGTGCGGATGTAGCTTCGCCCCGTGTTGCCCAGATCGTCCGTGCCGGAGAGCAATACAGTGCTGAAGACGTGGGTCCAGGTTGACCCCAACATCAGACCTTCACAATCGAAGTGCTCAATCGGCGAACTCGATCCGCCCGGCACCCACTCGCCCTCGACAGGTACCGCCGACAACTCGGCGGCGCCGAGCCGGAGTTCGGCTGTGCGGTCGACGTCGTTCGCCCATATCCTGATCCTCGGACGGAGAACCACCGGGACAGGATAGCTAACGGCTGGCGTCCAGATCTCCGTCCACAGCGGCTTGCCGTCGGCGTCAGCGCGCAGGCTAAAGTCGGTTATGACTTCGTTGGCCTCCGCTGTTATTTTCAACGCCAGTTTCTTTGCCTGTCCGCGCACCCAAACATGCAACCGGTAGGGCGTACCCGCGCTTCCGTCGTAGTCGCCAAGAAGCCGTAGCGTCACGACCTCATCATCCTCCATGTCGGACTTCTGGACGTGCAGCGACGGACGGCCCGAAAAGAACTGCGAGTTCTGATCCGCCTCGAGAACGTCCGGGGTGGGTTCGACTCTCCAGTCGCTGACGGTGCTGCACCAGGATTCCGATTCGCTCAGCAGATTCGTTTTGGGTGGCGAAACGCACACGCCGTTGACTTCGGCCACCTTGACGGCCCGCACGCGGCCGTGGCGCAGACCCCAGGTGTCGGTCGCCACAATGTAGTGCAGCCAGTCCCCGAGGCGACCGGCATAATAACCAACCGTCTGGTACATCCCTTGCCCTGGCGCGAGCCAACCGCATACCGCCCAGCGATTGAGGTCCGTTGAAACCAGCACCATCGGCGTCTCACGGTTCGGGGCCGAGCTCGCCAAGGTGGCGTACCAGAGATCGTCGAGCTGCGTGAGGTCCCAGACCTCGTACTGCGGACCCCGGTTGGTGAATTGGCGTTCCATGAATGTGCCGACGCGCCAGGTGTTCGGGTCAAGCCAGCCCACGCGCTGATTTAAGTCCGACCCGAGGCGCACGCGGTGAGGGCGCCGCTGGCGCGCGGCGGGCGCGACTGCCGGGGGCCGAGGCGGTCGGGTAGAATCCCCGCGCTGCGAAACAAGGTCCGCTCGCGAGTGCCTGTGCTATGCCGGTGCCGCCGCACGACAGACCGCAACCCCAAACAAGCGACGACGCGCTGCTGAGCGGGCCGGCGCCCGGCTCCCGCGGCTCTTCCAGCGGCGACGAGCCGACGCGGATCACGGTGCCCGGGGCACCCGCCCCAGCCGGCGCGCCCGCCGCACCCATTCCGCTCGGCCCCAGTATCGAGGGTTACACACTCAAGGAGGAGATTCACCGCGGGGGACAGGGCATCGTCTACCGCGCCCTTCAGCTCGGCACCAAGCGCCTGGTCGCGCTGAAAGTCATGCTCGAAGGGCCATTCGCCGGCGAAACCACGCGCCGCCGCTTCGAACGCGAAATCGAGCTCGCGGCTTCCCTGCGGCATCCCAACATCGTCACCATTCTCGACTCCGGACTGAGCCACGGAACGGCCGGTACAGAGCCCGGCCGCTACTACTTCGCGATGGAGCACATCGACGGCCTGCGGCTCGACCGCTACGTCGCCCAGCACCGCCCGGCCTTCGACGACGCCCTGCGGCTTTTTGAGCGAGTCGCCCTGGCGGTCAACTACGCGCATCAGCGCGGCGTCATTCACCGTGATCTTAAGCCGCCGAACATCCTCGTGGATGCGGAGGGCGAGCCACACATCCTCGATTTCGGGCTGGCCAAGCACGTCGGGTACGGAGCCCCGACGCTACCCGTCTCCGCCAGCGAATCGACCGTGCGCGTGCTCTCCACGAGCGGGCAGTTGCTCGGCACCGTCGCCTACATGTCCCCCGAACAGGCGGCGGGCAACCCGGACGTCGACGTGCGCACCGACGTGTATTCGCTCGGCGTGATCTTCTACGAAGCGCTCGTGGGCCGGCCGCCGTACTCGGTGGACGGTCCGCTCGGCGACGTTCTGCGGCGGATCGAGCACGACGACCCAGACAACCCGCGCTCGCTCGTCGGGCAGGCGGCCGGCGGTTTCAAAATCGACGATGAAACGGCCACCATTCTGCTGAAAGCACTCGAAAAGGAGCCCGCGCGCCGTTATCAGACCGCCGGCGACCTGGCGCGCGACCTGCGGCACCGACTGCTTGGCGAGCCGATTGAAGCGAAGCGGGCCAGCGGGCTCTACATGCTGAAAAAGACGCTGCGCCGCTATCGCTGGCAGGCGGCGACCGCGGGGGGCGTGCTCGCCATGCTCTTTGTCTTCCTGATTGCCCTGGCCGTCCTGTTCACCGGCGAGCGCGACGCGCGCCGGCGCGCCGACGAAAAGACGGACGAGACGCGGCAGGCCGTGCTGCGGCAGGAGCAGGCGTTGCAGGAGGCGCGCGAACGCACCGCCGAAGCCATGCTCGCACAACAGAACCTCCGCCGTGTGCTCGTACGGCAGCACATTCAGCGCGGCGATCTCGCGCTGGAGCGCGCCGACCTGCGGGAGGCCCGCGACAGCTATTGGCAAGCGTTTGAGGTGGCGCCCGGCCCGGCCACGCTGTGGGCCTTGCGGCGCTATTACCTGCAGACCTCGGAGAGCTTCGCGGCGCTCGCGTCGGTCGGTCCGCACGGCCTGAGCAAGCTCTCGCCTGACGGCGAGTTGGCGGCGGTCTGCGTCACGCCGGACACGATTGCCGTACGGAATCTGCGGCCCGGCACGCCACTGAATACGGCCGGTACGGAGCCCGGCCGCTACGGGTGGGTGCAGGTGCCCGGCGCCGTATTGCAGCTTGCGCTGGATGACGACGGGGCCTTGGCCGCGGCGGGTGACGGCTGGGGGCGGGCGTTTCTCCCCAATGCCCTGGCGCCCAGCGTGGCTGTGCAATTACCCGAGGCGAAGGCGAAGGCGATCCATGTGCTGTCCGGCGGCCAGGAATTACTGGTGCTCTGGCACACTTCGGCGAGCGTGTATCGCGGCCCGTACGGGGAGGATACGTCGACCGTTGCCCTGCGCGGCAGCCCGACGGCGCCGGGTGATTACCTGGCGGCGCGGCGGGAGCTGGCCGTGCCGACGACCGCGGGCGTCGAGCTAATCACGATCCCTCTGGAAGGCGCGCTGGGCTGCACGACCGTGTGGACCGGCAACACGCCGGCGCGCGCGGTGCGTTTTGATGGTGAGGAGTTGCTGGCGGTCCTCGCCGACGCGGTGTACGTCGCGCAGATCGCGGACTTGGCGCCAGGTCGGGTACGGAGCCCCGACGCTACCGGCCACGTCGGGTACGGAGCCCCGACGCTACCGACCGTCGGGTACGGAGCCCCGACGCTACCGACCGTCGGGTACGGAGCCCCGACGCTACCGACCGTCGGGTA
>JAGVEP010000458.1 GCA_020058145.1 Phycisphaerae bacterium
ACCTTCCTGCTCGACGACGGCGGCGGACGCGTCGGCGATCCGCACACCTACCGCTACAGCTTCACTGACACGGGCCTCTTCGTTGCCCCGGCCTGGGCCCAAGGACGCGGTCTGGTATCAGATCGTGCTCGCAACCGTCGCCGAAGTCCGCCCGCCGCTGATTACGGCGCTGCTGATGTCGATGGTCGTGGCGGTCCTGCCCGTGTGGCTGAATCGCCGTGCGCGATCTTGCGACGAGAGGGTGGCAAGGGCCAGCGCAGCTTGCCCGTGTGTCGCGAAGCACGGGCAACCTCTGGTTGCCCATGGCACCCCGGGTTGTAGCCGAATCGCGCGTGGCGATTGGGCTATGAAGCCGCTGTCTGGGTCGCGCCTCCGCAGCGCTCTGCTCCCGGATTTCCCAGATACCGGCTGTACGCGCTACCGCCCTCTGTTCGTGTTCAACCCGCACGCCGATCTGGAGCGGGCCATGCTCCGGCGCGGAAACACGTTTCTTGGCCTCAGGGCGACCGGTACAGGTCTGGCCACTACACGGGGTCGCAGATGGTGAGCTCGGAACGGGGCAGCACGGCACACAACGGGCCGCCGAGTTCAATGGCGGGCTCTGAAGGCCAGGCGAAGCCGGCGGTCCGTTCCGAGGAAAGGCCGGAACAAGGCTCGGTCGTCGCCTGCGCTCGCGCCGACCTGCCCGGGGCCGCGCGGAACACGCTGCTCTGGCTCCTGGTCCTCACGATTCTGCACGTGGGGCTGGCCTGCCCGCGGCTGGCGCGCGTGCCACGCGTCGTCATGGACGAAAGCTGGGAAGCCACGACCGGGTGGTCGCTGGCGTTTGAGGGGCGACTCCGCAACCCCGTCATTCTGAACCGCGACGGTATCGACCGGGCGTTCATCCAGCCCCGCGTTACCCAGAGCCTTGTTCTCGCCGGGGTTTATCGCCTGCTGGGCTTCTCGCTGATCGACGGGCGACTAGCGTCGGTTTTGGCTGGGCTTGTCGCAACCTGGGGCGTGTTCTGCCTGCTACGGGCGTGGGCCGCGCCGGGAGTAGCAGGTTTGGCGGCCGTACTGTTCATCGCCGACAGCCAGGTTTTCCTGACCACGCGCGTCGTGCGCCCAGAGATCTACCAGTTGTGTGCAAGCGTCTGGATGCTGGCGTTGTTGGCGCGCGGCGTCGCCCGGGGACGTCTGCGGACCTGCTTCGCGGCGGGGCTCGTCGGCGGCATCGGCTGCTATACGCACCCGAACATGGTACTGGTGATACTCCCCGCGCTGCCGATGATATTCTGGCACCTGGGACTCCGTCGCCGCGCCTGGACCGTGCTGGCCAGCTACGGCCTCGGCGGTATCGTCGCGGTGCTGCCGTTCGCGGCCTGGGTTGCATACGCGCAAGCCCATTCGGCCGTCAGCTTCTTCGCCCAGCTCGGCAGTTGGTACGTGCAGCCGGGGGAGGATGCCGGGCACGCGCTGGTCAAGGAGTATTACCGCTGGTGGGACTACCTGCGCCTGCCCTACCGCGGGCCGTGGGTGCTCGTCGTCATCGCGAGCGTTGTAGCGGGGCTGTTCCGGCGCAACCCGCTCCACGTCTGGGGCTTGGCGCAGGTGGTCGGACACGCCGTGCTGTTTCCGTTGTTGATCCGCAAAGGCTCGCCGTACTACCTGGTGGCGCTCTCGCCCTGGCTGGCAGCGTTCGTGGCGCTGTGGGCAAGCCAATTATGGCGGGCGGCCGTGGCGACGGGCGCAGGCCCGCTGCGTCGGCGCGGCCTGCAAAGCGTGGCTATCGGCAGCATCGCGTTGACCCTGGCCGTACACATGGCCGGCAACCTGTACGTGCTTCACCGACATCGCGAAGCAGACTACGACGGCGTGTGCCGGCGGATCGCCGCTCAGATCGAGCCGGGCAGCCGTGTATACGGCAACCTGGTTTTCTGGACCGGCCTGCACGATTATCCGTACTTGAGTGAACTCGCTGAGTGGACCGTGCGCCTGGACGAGATCCCTGAGTGGCTGCTCGCCCGGCTGCAGGCCTTTGACCCCCAATATATGATCCGCAGTTCGGACTTGTGCTGGTCGCTAGGTGGGCTTGGTCCGCGGCGCATGGAGATCAACCGCGACGCCCAGCGCTCGTTCGATGAGTTCGACCGCTCGGAAGCCCGGCAAAATGTCTGCAAAGACAGCTACCTCCGCCGGCGCCGAGCGGTGCTGCTCGACAGCTTCGAGACCTACGACTTCGGCACGATCGAGGTTTACCGGCTGCGTTGGTAGCTTGACGGTCGACGGGCGGGCAGGCCAGATCGCAACTCAGCGCTGCGCCACAGCGCGCGTGGCGCGCAATTCAGTTACCTATTCCGAATAAGACGGGCCAGACAGGAGCGTTGCGCTACGGCGCCGTCGACCAGCCGAACTGCGCCGGGTAACGGTAGCGCGCCTCGTGCAGTGCCCAGAGCGTGACCAGCGTATTGTGCTCGTCGCTGGGGCCGTCGCGAAACTGCGTCGGCAGCGTGCAGGCGTAGAGCCGGTCGTTCCAACCGCCATCGGCGCGCTGGTTCGCAATCAGCCGTTCGACCCACCGACGGTTGATCCGCGCGGGGTGGCCCGCCATCAGGATGAAGCCGACGCGTTCGCTGTGCAGCTTCGTGACGACGAGGTCGCGGGCGTGCTCGGCGGCGATCCGCTCGCACAGCCGACTGAGCAGCCCGGCTGAGACCCGCGGGTCGGGCGCGAGCCGGCGCATGTGGCACAGCGCCCACAACTGATGCGCCAGGACCAAGCCGTGCCAGCGCTCGCCGTCGAACATGCCCGCCAGCTCGTCGGGCGCCAGCTTGATGTGCTGCGGGTCGAGGGCGTAGGTCAGCCAGCGGTAGTCGAATGGCGTGTCTGGGAGCGCGGCGTTCAGCTCAGCAGCCAACACCGGCCGCTGCGGATCGATGAGGTGTTTCCAGGAATTCTCGAATGTACTGCGGTTGAGGTACTCGCGGACGCGGGCGGCGAACACTGGGTCCGGGCACATGCGGTCCATGTCGTGGAGCAGAAAGTGCATCGGCGGGTTGTTGTACTGCATCGCCGACAGGTCGCGATGCTGCCGGACCCACGCGCGCCCCCGCTCAATCGCCTGGTCGAGAGCGGCGGCGAACTCGGCGTCTGTGAGGCGCGCGACATTGTGGTTCCAGTACGCCAGCGCGAACGCGACCATGCCGCTTACGACCGTCACGCCGGCGCCGAAAATCAGCCGGCGCAGCCACCGGCGGCGCGGCGCAGTCTTCGCAACCGGCGGCGGGTTGGCCGATACCGCCACGACGGCCGGCGCAGCATCCGCGTCTTTCCTCGGCATCGTGGGCATGGCCGGTCTTTTCCTCCACCCTAAATGTAACTTTCCTCCGCATCGCGCCGCGCGTCAAGTCGTAAGTGGTATCTCGTCCTTCACGCCGGGGCTGTGGCCCCGGGTCCTATGCTGCACTTCAGCGACACTGCGCGCGCCAGCAAGCGACTTCCGCACCGCCCGTCCGAGCCGCGCGCGCCAGCGAGCGACTTCGTGGCCGTCGTGTGCCTCCCGGTTGCCTCGTTGCCTCGTTGCCTCGTTGCCTTCGTCCCTTCGTCCCTCCGTCCCTTCGTCCCTGCGTGCCTTGGTTTTCCTCGTCCCTCCGTGTATACTGACCGACATCGTGGGTATCAAGAAAGATCGGAGCTCGGACGACGCATACGCGGAAGCGCTCCGGCGCATCGAGCGCGCTGCCCAATCACGCGCTCCTGTCCTCAATCTCACCGGCCTTGGCCTCTCCGCCATCCCGCCCGAGATCGGCCAACTGACGGCGTTGACGGAGCTGTACGTTTTCGACAACCAGCTCACCGTGCTGCCGCCCGAGATCGGCCAACTGACGGCGTTGACGACGCTGTACGTTTCCAACAACCAGCTCACCGCGCTGCCGCCCGAGATCGGCCAACTGACGGCGTTGACGATGCTGTACGTTTCCGGCAACCAGCTCACCACGCTGCCGGCGTCGCTACGTCGACTGACGAAATTAAGCGCGCTCTTTCTGCATGGGAATCCCGCCCTCGGTTTACCCGCTGAGGTCCTGGGGCCGACGTGGCAGGATGTGCGAGGCGGCAAACGGAAGGCAAGGCCACCGGCAGAGATCCTGGACTATTACTTCTCGCACCGCCAGGCCGCGCTGGCGGAAGGCACCGAGCCACTGATGGAAGCCAAGGTGCTGGTGCTGGGCGAGGCCAGCGTGGGCAAGAGCTGTCTGATCGCCGCGCTCAGCGAAGGGAAGCGGCGGCGCGAACTGGACGACAAAGGGACCTCCGGCATTGTCCGCAAGTTCTGGCCGGTACCGGTATCGGGCAACGCTTTGGCCGCCAACCCCAAGTCGCGCGGTGTGGAGATGCTGCGCCTGAATCTCTGGGACTTTGGTGGGCAGGAAATCTATCACTCGGCGCACACCCTTTTCCTCACGCGCCGGGCGATTTACCTCATCGTGCTGAGCAAACGCGACAACGACCGTCAGAATAATGTGGATTACTGGCTGCGAATGGCGGCCAGCTTCGGCGGCCCAGACGCAGTGACATACGTGGTCGTGAACAAGTGCGACTTGAAGGTGGGGCACCCGCCGGATGAACAAGCGCTGCGGCGTAAGTATCCGCAGTTGCGCGGCTTTCTTCACACGAGTTGCGACGATCTGACCGGCATCGCGCAGGCGCGGGAGGTCATCGTGCGGGAAGCGCTGGGGCTGGAAGGCGTGCGCTTACCGATTGCGAAGTCATGGCTGGCGACAAAGAAGTCGCTGGAGAAAATGCCCGACCATACGCTGTCCATGCAGCAGTGGTCGGCCCTGTGTTGCGAGAAGAGGGTGTCGAAAAACGAAAAACTTGGCAACCTTCGGCTCGCGAGCCCAAAACGCGGCTTCGCAAGCCACCCCCGCTGGCACGCACATCGCCACCACACACGCGCGGCTCCGCTCCCCCGCTCCCCCGTTCCCACTTGCGCACTGCCCGCCCGCGGGCAGAGCCCGCCCTACCCGCTCAGCCGTGCGATGAACGCGTTGACGTCGTCGAAATCAACACTGCCGTCGCCGTTGCAGTCGGCCTGGAGCCACTCGCAGGCGGGATAGACCGCGTGATAGCCGTCGTAGCCGCCCAGCGCCAGCACGAAGGCGTCGATATCATCGAAATTCACCAGCCCGTCACAATTCAGGTCCCCACGGACGTACGCGCCATCCGTGACATCACCCGTCACTGCGACGGCGTAGCCCTGCGCGCCGACGTTCACCGCCGTCGCGCTGACGGTCACGTTCCACACGCCGGGAATGGGCACCAGGACGTGTACCTGCTCAAGGTTATTCTTCGGATCGGGGTTCCCGCCCGGGATCGACTGGCTAGCGTAGAAGTAGTTGCCATAGTAGACCTCGCCGGTCGGGGCCGTCACCACCAGATCAAGATCGTTGACCGGCGCATAGCTGGCATTCACCGCCGCCGGCGCATCGTGAAAGGCGAGTGTGATGCGTAGCGGCTCGTTCGACGAGTTCACCGTGACGTTGAACGCCGCGGTCTGACCGGTCGCGAGCGCGTCGCCGGTGTTGTTCCGCGCATCCCGGATGATCAGCCGGCGCGTATCGCCGGGGAAATACAGCGCGTTGTCCGCCAGCGCGCGGCCCCAACCTTCCTGGTTGGACGGATAGCCGGAGACGCCCGCCATATCGACCGCGCCGTTGATCAGCATGGCCTTGAGCAGCGCGCCGGAGGGCGTAAACGCGCTCGTCGGCGTCGCCACGCCCGTCGGGTAGAACCCATCCGTAAAGTACTGGCGAACGAGCAGCGCCGTGCCGGCAATCGCCGGACAGGCCATCGACGTCCCCGACAGAGATTGTGTGCTGCAGCCGCTGCTGCCGGCCGAGGACTGAATGGCGCAGCCCGGTGCGTAGATCTCGGGCTTGCGGCGGCCGTCGGAGGTCGGCCCTGCGCCGCCGTAGCAGTGTTGGTCTTGCTGCGGTGTGTCCCGTGTAGCTCCGACCGCCAGCACGTCTTTGGCGTTCTCGGGGTTTTTGAGCATCGTCATGTTGGTGACCGCGAAGCACACCAGGTTGTCGTCATACTGCCAGGAGAAGTTGTCGATGGCGCGACACACGCCGTCATAGGCCGTCGTACCGTCGTTGCCCCAACTGTTGGTGTGTACTGTCGCGCCTTGCGTGCGATGGAGGTCGAGACGGCTGAACATCTGGGCCTCCGTCAGGCTCGGGGTGCTGTTGTGGACCAGCGTCGCCAGATAAGCGATGCCGCGCGTCTCCGTAAACGTGCCCGCGTCGCCGACGGCAATGCCGGCGGTGTGCGTGCCGTGCAGGTTGTAGCCCTGCGGTTCGTTGTAGGCGAGAATCTTGCGGTGCAGCGGCCCAATCGGCTGCGTGTCGTAGAAGGAGCAGTGGCTGACGGAGATCTTCCCATCCATGTGCCCGAGAATCTGCCCTTCGCCGTGCAGACCCTGGTCGTACAGGGGCGTGACGTCCTGCACGTTACTCTGCACGATCCAGCGGGTCGTATTGTTGCGGAGCGTAAACTCGGGGTACTCCTCCACAAATTGCACGGCCGGGAGATCGGCCAGCGCGGCCGCGCGCGGTGCCGGCAGCGTGACCACCACGATCGGCTGGTCCGCGAGGTAGTCGTAGTTCATGACGCGGATGCCGCTAATCGCACGCATGGCCGCGACCGCGGGCCCGATTTCTTCGCCTGCGAACAGATAGACATTGAGCGCCAGGTCGCCGCCGGCCGCCAGGCTGCGCCGTTCGGCGCTCTGATACGTGCTCCGGCCGAGGCCGGGATCCAGCCGCCATTCTGGCCGAAAATTCGCCACGCGTGTTACGAAGCTGAGACTCGCGAGCGTGCTCGGGGCCTGGCCGGCGAGGTCAACGATGAACGCGTTCGTGGGGAGATAGTCACCGATGCGCACTCCCAGAGCCGCCAGGGCGGCCTTGCGCTCGGGCGTGAGTGGCCCATCGAGTTGGAGCACGTACCGTTCGTGGCTGGTAGCCGGGGATGTGGGGCTTGGCTGCATTGCGGGCGGGAGGTCTGCCGCGGCCACGTCGCCGCTGCGGAGGTTGAGGACCCCCGGTCGCGCGTCGCCGGGCGCCCGCCCCGGTGGTTCATCGGCCAAGGTCGGCTTAAAACCGAACGCGAGCACGAGCGGCACCGCGACCCACAGGTGCGCGGTGCGAATACGCCGGCTGGACATGGTGGAGATTCCTTGCGTGGACGGGTTTATCGGAACCGAGGTCGCGGCGACGCCGTTCATCTACATGGCATTCGTCGGGCAGACAGGACGCCTGGTTTCAGGCCTGCGGGCGGGTCAGCTTCTGTTCCCTGGACTCCGCTCCGCTATCGGCCCCGCCTAGCGAGGCGCCACCTTTAATCCTATGAATGAGGGTCCGACATATCAAGGCGCAGCCAGTTTGACTCACCGGCACGGTGCCCATAAACTGAGAAATTCCCGGCCGCGGGCCGCAAAATGGCCTTCGGACGGCTCAAACGCCGGCGTAGCTCAGTTGGATAGAGCGCCTGACTGTGGATCAGGAGGTCTCCGGTTCGACCCCGGACGCCGGCAGTCATAAAGGCTTGAAAACGCGAGACTTACGAATCGCGGTTCAAGCCTCTTTTTTGCTTGTTTAGGCCATTGCTATGCCATTGCTAGGACGGGGAGAATCTTGCCCCACCGGGCGCTTGAAGCCGGCCTTGGGGCGGCCATTGCTAGGCCGTTGCTAGGGGCGGCCGTCGAGTTCCCCATGCTCCCGCCCGTCCAGGCCGTCAGCGTGGGTCGGCTTCGTGCTCACAATGGGCCTTGCTTCCCCTAGGTTGAATTCACCCACCCCGACGTACCAGCCAGGTGCCGATCGTGGCGTGGCGCCCCGTTTCCGGCGGTCGGATTCGCGTCCACGTCGTCGCTCGGCACGGCTTCAACCTTGATCGCCCGCAGTCCGAAGCTCCGCAGCGCGACCTTGAGGAAGCGCTTGAGCCGGTACGCGCCGTCCCGTCCGAGCCGGTCCCGGCCGTCGGGTATGGCGCGGAGTGTGACGACGTAGAGCGTGTCGCGTGGCGAGGGCAACGTGGCACCGGTGGCTCGATGTTAGTAATATGCAAACGCATATTGCTAACCTTCCCCGTCCTGAGCGGATCGACGCGCGGGTGAAGGTGGCGCGACACGCAGGCCCGCGTCGCGATGCTGCTCGGAGTGGCACGGGAAACCGTGCGAAACTGGTTCTTGGGTAGCAATGGCCGCGCGGCCAAAGCTAACCTTCCCCGTCCTGAGCGGATCGACGCGCGGGTGAAGGTGGCGCCGCGGGACCGTGCCAAGGTGGCCGTGCCGAGTCCACATAGAAACCCG
>JAGVEP010000162.1 GCA_020058145.1 Phycisphaerae bacterium
CAAGGTCCGGCTGGACTACTACGAGTTCGGTGCGTGTGAGTCGAACGTCTCGATTTACACGACCTGCCTCGATCCGAACGCGGCCTACTACATGCGGATCGTGCCGACCAGCTCGCCGGATTGCAGCGACCCCAACCAGTGGAACCACTACCGCTTCCAGTATTCGGTGGTGACCGAAGCGCCGGCCTGCATAACATGCAACGTCACGTGCTCGACCACGATCGACAACCCGTGCCAGTCCGATCCGAACGGCGCCGAGACGAACATGGGCTGCAACGCGTCCGATCCGAACAACCCGGCCCGCTACATGGCGTTTGTGGCTGGGAACAACACGTACGGTCCGAAGTACTGCGGCCGCCTCTCGACGTTTACGGGCGGCGACGGCACGCCACGCGCGGACCTCGACTGGTTCCGCTTCACGCTCCCGACTGGCCGCACAAAGGTCGTAATCCGCGGCAAGGCCATGTTCCGCATGAGCATCAACATCGCGAATGGGTGCATCGATCCCAACAACGTCACGCACGGTTGGGATCGGCCGTGCAAGGGCACCACGACGGCGGCGTCACAGACCTGGATCGGTCTGACCCCCGGCGCCACGTACACCGGCGTGGTCATGTACGGCAACGGCGGTGGCGACGGCACGAGCGAGCAGCCGCTGAAGCAGTTCTTTCTTGGTTTGCCGTGCAGCGACAACCGCAACACGTATGAGTTGGAGCTTCAGGCCCAAACGTAGACCGCCGAGGTCGCCGGCGGAAGAAAAAGTGGCGTCGGCCCCCCGTGGCCGACGTAGAACGCAGAAAACCCGGATCGGCGAGGTACTTTCGAAGGAGAAACGCAATGGCAAGAAGTCTGGCACTGCTTGGCGTTATTTGGTTGGCAGCGGGCACGATTTTGGCGGGTTCCGCACCTGTGTTGGGCAGCGACACGCTCGACGACGCGCTCCCCGGCTTCATCCTTGGCGCCCGGGCCGATGAGCCCTGTCCGGCCGATTCCATCACCGGGCAGATCCCGTCCGCCTGCAACGGCACGCGGTGGTATTTCTACTCCGACCTCGAATTCTGCTCCGGCACGCTGTGCCGACGCGTGCGCTGCGAGGATTTCCCCAAGACCGGCTTGCTGGACCCGAACAATCCGGCCCACGCGATCGGCACAATCCGCTGGTTCGGCGTCAACATCGATGATGCTCTCAACGGCTGCAGCAAGGGCACGCCAGGGACTTACCCGTTCCGCATCCGTTTCTACAACGACAGCGCCGGGGCGCCCAACCCGGCCCACGTGTATGAAGAGGTCGTGACGCCATACATGACGGACACGGGCGAGACGGTGTTGTTCAGCGGCGCGACGATCCCGGCCATCCGCTGGGGGTACGCCGCCACACTGACCAGCCCGCGGCAGATGGCGAACGGTTGGTTCTCGATTTGCGGCCAGGGCGTCCCGGGCTGCTACAGTCTGTGGGAAGGCTCCGGCGCCGACGGCGGCAATAACAAGTTCTATCAGTGGTTTGAGGTTGGCGGGACGATCCCCGGCCCCGCGGTCACTGACAAGTGCGACCTGAACTACTGCTTCGGCGTCAACCGAACTGGCGCGTGCTGCCACACTTCGACCGGCATTTGCGAGAACAACGTCCACGAGTTGGCCTGCCGCGCCCCCGGCGACATTTTCCATCCAAACACGACTTGCGACATGCTTGAGCCGCCGTGTGTGCTCAGTTCCTTTGGTGCGTGCTGTTTCGACGATTGCACGTGCCAAATTCTCACCGAACAGTCGTGCTACAATTGGCCCGGGGGGGCGATCTGCCGTGGCGATGCCAACTGCGACGGCCTGCGCGATTTTGACGACATCGACGCCTTCGTAGCGGTGCTGGGCGGCCAAACCCCATGCTGGTTCGAGAACCTCGACGTCAACGCCGACGGCGGCATCAACTTCGATGACATCAGTCCCTTTGTGGACAACCTGTGGCAAGATTGTCCCGAGCCGGAGCTGCCCCGTGAGTGGCTCGGACCTGGCACAAATTGCAGTCAGTGTTCGTTCCCGGTTTTGGATTGCAATTCGCCAACGCACCCGGAGCAGGAACCTTGCGGCGCAGATACCAACGGCGGCTGCAACAGCCACAGCGATCCAAACGACCCGAACAGTCCGCCCGATCCGAACGCCTGGGAGCACCTGGGCGTGCTGGACCTGAACCACCCGACGGTGGTCTGCGGCACGGTCTGGTCGGATAACTGGCTGCACGACACCGACTGGTACGCTTTCAGCCTGCCCATGCAGGGCCTAGTCTCGTGGGTGACGGAAACGGAGAGTGTGCCGCTAATCTCAACGCCGGTGTTTGGCGACGCGAACATGGGGCCGCCGACAATGGCGAGCTGCACGGGAACCATGTGGGGCTACTGGCCCGGCACCCCGATCTTGCCATGCTTCCCTGCGGGGGTGGCCCCGACGGACATCTTCCGCGCCGGCGTCACGTACTGGTGGCTGGTACTGCCATATTACGGCGCGCCTTTCGACGTCTATCCGTGTGCGTTGAACCGAAACGACTATCGCATCACGATCACGACCACCGAACTGCACTGCGACCCGTGCCTGCAAACGGACCCCCAGGAAGGCGAGCCGGCGTGCGGACCGGGCTACGTGGACACGTTCAACTCCGGCTGCGATGCCGGCAGCGGTTTCCCGGTTCAGCCGGCGGTCGATGCCAACACATGGTACTGCGGCAAGTCGGGCACGTGGACCGACCCGAACGGCAATGCCCAGGTCGACTACGACTGGTGGAAGATCGTGCTCACCGGGACGGTCAAGAAGCGGCTGCTGATTCAGGTGCAGTCGGCGTTCAACATGCGGTGGGAGCTGTACTCGGTTCCCGGCAGCAACTGCACAAGCAAGCTCCGGCTCGATTACTACGAATTCGACGCGTGCAAATCGAACCTGGCGATTTACACGACCTGCCTGCAGCCGAGTAACTCGGTCTACTACATGCGCATCGTGCCGACCAGCGCGGTGTCGTGTACGCAATGGAACACCTACCGGTTCCAGTGGTCGCGCGTCACCGAGGCCCCGGCCTGCACGACGTGCGGTGTGATTTGCACGAGCAGTCCAGACGACGTCTGCCAATCCGACCCAAATGGCCCCGAGACCAACGCCGGCTGCAACGCCCCCGACCCGAACAACCCCGCCAACTACATGTATTTCACGGCCGGGAATAACACGTACGGTGCGACGTACTGCGGCCGGCTCTCCACCTTCACGGGCGGCGACGGCACGCCGCGCGCGGACCTCGACTGGTTCCGCTTCACGCTCCCGACTGGCCGCACAAAGGTCGTAATTCGCGGCAAGGCGATGTTCCGGATGAGCATCAACATCACGCCAAGCTGCGCCGATGCGGGCGTCGCGCACGGCTGGGATCGGCCGTGCAAGGGCACTACAACCGCGGCGACGCAGACGTGGACGGGCCTGACGCCCGGCGCCACGTACACCGGTGTGGTGATCTACGGCAACGGTGGTGGTGACGGCACGGGCGAGCAGCCGCTGAAGCAGTTCTTCTTCGGCCTGCCGTGCGGTGACAGCCGCAATAACTACGAACTCGAGCTGCAGGCCCAGGCGTAGCGGCACCGCTCCATGACTCGTCCGATATAAAGTGTCGCCCGAGCAAGTGGCGAGCCTCGCGACCGGCTTGACGACGCATGTTACAATAAACTGAGGAAGTGTGTACCGTCGCGACACAGGCAGGTGTGTAGGCGACGCGCAAGTTGGTCCAGAAAGAGGCTCCGGGTTCAGGCGCAGCAACGGTCGCGACGGCGTTCGGCGCGCCTGGAGGTCCCTTGAATCCTGTGAACGAACGGTCCGAAGTAATCTATGCGTCGGCGGCGGAGTATGGCTGATCGAAATCCCAATGGGTCTCCTGGATAGCCCGTTCCGTCACTCGTCACTGCCTGGTGTGTTCCGGGCGGCCGGGACGTTGTTATGAGTCTTGTCGAGCTGTCAGAAAGTTGGCTGCGTACTCGAAGGAGGACACGCGAACATGAGAAAACTAGCGCTCGTATGTATGATTGTTCTGGGCACAGGCGTGGCGCTGGCCCAGGGCATTGACAATCAGGCCACGAGTCTCACCCCGGCCTCACACGGCCAGGCCGTGCGCGCGCAGGACGAGTTGCTCACACCGGGTGGCCGTGCCTTCGAGGACAAACTTCACGGTATTGTCATCGGCGCCCGCGCCGATGAGCCGTGCCCCGACGACTCGATCTCCGGGCAGATTCCGGGAGCTTGCGGATCGAGCCACTGGTACTGGTACTCCGACCTGGAGTTCTGTGCCGGCACGCTGTGCCGGCGCGTGCGCTGCGAGGACTTCCCCAAGACCGGCCTGCTGGACCCGAACGATCCGAACGACGCGATCGGCACAATCCGCTGGTTCGGGGTCTACATTGACGATAATGACAACGGCTGCGTCAAGCCGCAGCATCAGTTCCGCGTCCGTTTCTACAACGACATCGCCGGGGTGCCCGACCCGAATTATGTGTATACCGAAAACGTCACGGCGATTGCCATCGACACCGGCGAAACCGTGACATTCGGCAGTACGCCGGCCATCCGTTGGATGTTCCTGGTTGTCCTGACGACCCCGCAGCACATGGCGAAGGGCTGGTTCGCCGTGACCGGGATGGGCACTCCCGGCTGCTACCATCTGTGGGAAGGCTCGGATGACGGCGGAAATCACAAGGTCTATCAGTGGTGGGAACAGGGCGCGCCGACTCCGGTGTTGGACGACGTCAGTTGCGACTTGAATTACTGCCTGGGCGTCCTGAGGTTCGGCGCCTGCTGCGACGATCGCACCTCGACTTGCCAGGAGAACTTCGCTCAGATCGCGTGCGTCGTCAACGGCGGTCGGTTCCACCACAACTTGCCGTGCAGCTCCTTCGGCGACCCGAACGTCCCGGGCGACCCGAACTGCCCGAACGTGCCGTGCGGCGAGGCCCTCGGTGCCTGCTGCCATGACAATGGCACGTGCGAGCAGTCGACCGCCGCCGCCTGCCTGCCGCAAGATATCTGCCGCGGCGACTGCGATTGCGACGGCGACGTCGACTTCGAGGACATCAACGCGTTCGTCGAGTGCCTCGGTGGGGGACCGTGCTGTTCGCTC
>JAGVEP010000509.1 GCA_020058145.1 Phycisphaerae bacterium
CCAGGGCCCCTGCGTCGCGCAGCACGCGGAGCGTGTGCCGCCTGCGGCTTGCCGAGCGAATGCGGACCGTCGGAAAAGGCGGCAGGTCGGCGTTTTCACGCGGCCGCAGGACATCGCCGGCTAGCCGCACGGTGTGCTCGAGTTCACGCGCCCGCAGCGCGACCGTGGGATGGTCGGCGAGATACGCGTCGAGCAGAACGGTCACGTCGGACGGCGACTGGCCGAGGGCTCGGTCGAGCAGGAGGCGTTCAAGTGCTTCTGAGTTCATGTTGTCGACCTCAATTTCGCACGGCGGCTACATCGGCCGGTGTAGAGCCCGGCCGCTACATTGGTGTGGCACCGGCTAATAGCCGTGCCCTCCGGCCGGTACGGAGCCCGGCCGCTACATTGGTGTGGCACCGGCTAATAGCCGGTGCCCTCCGGCCGGTACGGAGCCCGGCCGCTACATTGGTGTGGCACCGGCTAATAGCCGGTGCCCTCCGGCCGGTACGGAGCCCGGCCGCTACAGGAGTGCGGTCCTCAGTTGGCGTACCGCGTGGTGGAGACGCGACCGAACGGTGCCAACCGGAATTTCGAGCACCGCGGCAATTTCCTCGTACGACAACTCCGCCCGCAGCCGCAATTCCAGGGCTTCACGCATGCCGTCCGGCAACTCCGTAATCGCTTGTCGCATGGCGTCGAGTTGGACCCGCTCGGCATTGCCCGGCGCCGGCGCGTCCGCGGGGACCGGCACGATCGGACGCCAGCGACGGCGTGCCGTCACGGCCAGATTTCGGGCGATCGCGAAGAGCCACGCTCGCGGCGAAACCGCTTCCGCCAGCCGTTCAAGCCGCCGGGACGCCTGAAAGAACGTCTCTTGGAGCAAGTCCTCGGCTGCATGGTCATCGCCGCAGGTGCGACGTAGGAAGGCCAGCAGGCCGGGCCCAACGTCCCGATACAGCGTTTCCAGTCGTGTCGCGTGCTCGCCGTCCAACCGTGCTCTCCATCCACTACGTCGCGCGCGGGGATCAAAAAGTTCAATGATACGCGACCACCGCCTCCGCCGCGGTCCCGCCCTCCCCATTCCGGACCCCTAGGGTTATCATTCGCGGGATGATGCCCTTCGGCACCCCGACTCATCCAACCGCAGCGGGTCCCGCGTGCCCTTTCACTGCGAAGATCGACGGCTCACCGTCGGCTGTTCCCGCTGCTGGCCACGTGCACACCAGGAGGCACAATGCAAGTTGTACTGGACGGAAACTCCCTCTCCATCGAACAACTCGTCGCCGTGGCCCGCGAGTGGGCGAAGGTCGCCATCGCGCCTGAGGCCCGCAAGCAGGTCCAACGCTCCCGCGACTTCTTGGAACAATGCGTCGCCAAGGGCATCGCGATCTATGGCGTGACCACCGGCATCGGCGAGCTGGCCCGCGTCCGCATCTCGCCGGAACAGAGTGCCGAACTCAGCCGACGGATCATCTATAGCCATTCCGCCGGCACCGGCGACCGCTTCCCGGATGACTCCGTACGGGCGGCGATGCTGCTGCGGACGAACGTGCTCTCCAAGGGCTGCTCCGGGGTGCGGCTGAAGCTGCTCGACACGGTCGTCGAAATGCTTAACAAAGGAGTGATTCCCTACATCAACGAAAAGGGCTCGCTCGGCGTCAGCGGCGATTTGTCACCCATGTCGCAGTTCGCCGAGGTCGCCATCGGCGAGGGCCGCGCGTTCTACAAGGGCGAACAGATGTCCGGGTCCGCGGCGATGAAGGCCGCCGGCGTCACGCCGACGGACCTCACCTTCAAGGAGGGGCTCGGGCTCATCAACGGCTCGCAGATGATGACCGGCGGAGCGGCGTTGCTCTGCTACGATGCCGAGCGCTTGCTCAAGAACGCCGTAATCGCATCGGCGATGACGCTCGACGCCCTGCGCGCGGTCGAGCGTGCGTTCGAGCCACCCATTCACCGCGCCCGCCCCTATCCCGGCCAGAACGCCGTCGCGACCAACCTCGTGCGCCTCTTCGCGGGCAGCCAGATCATGGCCGACCACACCGGCAAGGTGCAGGACGGCTACAGCATGCGCTGCACGCCGCAGGTCCTGGGCGCGTCGTTCGACACCCTCGAACACGTGCGCAAGACCGTGAACATCGAGATGAACGCGGCGGCGGACAACCCGCTGTTCTTCCCCGACGAGCAGCAGTACTACGCCGCCGGCAATTTCCACGGCCAGCCGATCGGCATGGTCGTCGATTTCCTCTGCATCGGCATGTCGGAGGTCGCGAACCTCTCCGAGCGGCACACGAACCGGCTGCTGAACCCGGTGCTCTCCGCGCTGCCCGATTTTCTCGTCCAAGGGAACGGGCTCAACTCCGGGCTGATGGTCGCCCAGTACACAGCGGCGGCGCTCGTTTCGGAAAACAAGGTGCTCTCGCACCCCGCGTCGGTGGATTCAATCAGCGTGTCGGCGGACCAGGAAGACCACGTGAGCATGGGACCGATCGCGGTCCGCAAGTGCGGCGAAATTCTGCGCAACGTGCGGGCGGTGCTCGCGATTGAGATGATGTGCGCGGCTCAGGCGTTCGACTTTTACCCGGGCAAGAAGCCGGGACGCGCCACCAAGATCGCGTATGACCTCATCCGTTCGAAGGTGCCGTTCCTGAAGGATGACCGCGTGCTGTATCCCGACATCGAGGAAATCCGCAAGCTCATCGCGTCGAACGCGATTCTCGACGCCGTGGAGAAGGAAATCGGGCCGTTGCTCCTGGCCCGCGATATGAAGGACTTGCCGACCCCGAATGTGCCGTACTGAGGACACCGGCAAGATGCCGGTGCCACATAGTCACCGGCAAGATGCCGGTGCCACAATTGACCGGAGTCCGCTGATGCGTCCAATCCTCCGTCTGCTCGACGACACGCTCATCGACCGCATTCTCGCCGAGGCGCGCGACATCCTGGCGACGCTCGGCGTGGAAATCCACAACCCCGGCATCCTGGCTTTGCTCGCGGATCACGGCGCACGAGTGGACCGCGAGAAGTGCCGGGCGTTCTTGCCAGGCGAATTGGTCGACAACGCTCTCAAGACCTCGCCGCGGTCGTTCAAGCTGTATGACGTGTACGGCCGCGAGACCCACGACCTCGGCGGACACAACGTCTACTTCACGCCCGGCTCCGCGGCGATCAACGTCCTCGATCTGGGCACCTCAGCGATTCGCCCCGCGACCACCGCCGACTACATTCGCTACGCCAAGCTCGTCGAGCAACTCCCGCACATCTCGTCGCAAGCCACCGCCATGGTCCCTTCCGACGTGCCGCCGAACATCCAGGACAGCTACCGCCTTTTTCTAAGCCTGCTGCACGGGCGCAAGCCGGTGGTGACCGGGACCTTCACAATCGACGCGTTCCAGGTGATGAAGGACCTCCAGGTCGTCGTGCGGGGCAGCGCGGCAGAGCTGAAAGGCAAGCCGCTCACGGTCTTTTCGTGCTGCCCGACCGCGCCGCTGAAATGGAGCGACGTTACTTCGCAAAATGTCGTCGATTGTGCGCGCCACTCCATTCCCGTTGAGTTCATTTCGATGCCGCTGGCCGGGTTCGTCGCCCCGGTCACGCTCGTCGGCTCCCTCGTGCAGCACACCGCGGAGACCCTCAGCGGGATCGTCATCGCACAGCTCACGAACCCCGGCACGCCGATGCTCTACGGCGGCTCGCCGGCGATTTTCGACGTGCGCTATGAGACGACCCCGATGGGCGCCGTCGAGACGATGATGATCGACTGTGCGTACAACGAGATCGGCAAGCGGCTCGGCCTGCCAACGCAGGCGTATATCGCCCTCAGCGACGGCAAGCAGTTCGACGCCCAGGACGGCCTGGAAACGGGCATGGGCGCGACCCTCGCCGCACTGTCCGGCATCAACAACATCTCCGGTCCGGGCATGCTCGATTTCGAGAGCTGCTTCAGCCTCGAAAAGCTGGTCCTGGACAACGAAATCTGCGGCATGACGCTGCGGCTGATCGCCGGCATCGAGCCGCGCGAGGACTTTCCCGCCCGGCCGCGATTCGAGGAGCTGCTCGCCAGCAAGCACCTGCTGATTTCGAAGCACACGCGGCGGCATTTGAAACAGGAGCACTACCTCCCCGGCCGCGTGATCGACCGCGCCAACCGCGGCCGCTGGCTGGCAGAAGGTGGCCTGAGCCTCCACCGTCGCGCGCAACAGGAAGTCGAACGGCTGATCGCCGCACATCAGCCGCCCGAGTTGTCGCCCGAGACGCGCAGCGAGTTGCGGAAGTTGATGGAACGCGAGGCACGGCGGTACGGAATGGAGCATCTTCCGCACATGTAGCGTCGGACCTCCGAGTCCGACGTTGGAGATGTAGCGTCGGACCTCCGAGTCCGACGTTGGAGATGTAGCGTCGGACCTCCGAGTCCGACGTTGGAGGCCGTAGGGTGGGCACCGCCCACCAATTGCGGCGGGAACGAGTGCAGTTGCCGACCCCCGTGTCGGCCGACGTTGACCTTGAAGGAGTTCAGAGCGTGGCAGACCTATTGGCAGACATCACCGCGTACCTGCTGACGGGCGACGACGAACAAGTTTCCAGTCTTACCCGGCAGGCGCTCGCCGCGGGCCACAAGCCCAAGGACATCCTCGACCGCGGCCTGCTCGCGGGCATGGCCGTCGTCGGCGAACGCTTCAAGGCCCACGAAATGTACTTGCCGGACGTGCTCATGGCCGCGCAAGCCATGAACGCGGGCATGGAACACCTGAAGCCGTTGCTGGTCCGAGATGGCGTGCCATCATTGGGCAAGGTCGTGCTCGGCACCGTGCAGGGCGACCTGCACGACATCGGCAAGAACCTGGTCGCGGTGATGCTCAAGGGGGCGGGCTTCGAGGTGCTTGACCTCGGCAGCGACGTATCACCGGCACGCTTCGTGGAGGCGGCCCGCCAGCACGGTGCACCGGTCATCGGCATGTCGGCGCTTCTGACCACGACCATGCCCATGATGGGCGCGGTGGTTCGCCTGGTGAAAGAGAGCGGGCTGGCGGGCCAGATTAAGACGATTGTCGGCGGAGCGCCCGTAACCGAGAAGTTCGCCCGCGAAATCGGCGCCGACGCCCACGGCTTCGACGCCGCGAACGCCGTCGAGCGCGTCCGCGCCCTGATCGGACGCTAGCCAGCTACGGCGTCCCGCGCACTGCCCACGCCAGATGGCCGCTCGGGACTGGCAGGATCTCCGCCGGGCCAAACCCAACTCGCCGAAACAAATCGACCAGCTCCCGCCGGCGATAGAAATGCGTCGGGCAGCCGCGCAGGGCATACCGAATTTTCCGCAGCGGCGACCGTACCAATGTCCAACCGGGAAAGCTCGCGTAGATCACGCGGTCCGCGAACTGCGCCATATGCGCCAGGAACGGCTCGGCCTGCTCAACATAGTCGAACACGCCGCAGGCCACGATGCTGTCGAAACGCCGCCCCCGTTCCATCTGCGCGAAATCAAGCTGCTGGAACTCGCAGCGGTCCGCCACGCCCGCCTGCTCGGCGAGTGCCGCGGCCATGCGGATCATCTCGGGCGCGATATCCACGCCGACAATCCGCTCGACCCCGTGGCGGGCCCAGTACACCGTGTTTTGCCCGCTGCCGCAGCCCACATCGAGCATCGTCCGGCAGCCGTACTGCCGGTGCACCGCCAGCGCTTGATCCCGCCGCAGGTACACCGCCTTGCGGAAAACGCGGTTAAACGCACGCCACAGCGGCGATGGCGGATCGTAAAAAGCGTCATAATCCGCCACGCGCGCGTCAAAGTAGTCCCGCACCTGCACGGTGTGCTCAGAGTTGTCCGGCGTCACGCAGGTAGTCCTCCACGGCTCCGAAACGGTGCGTGCTGAGCACGCGTTCGAGCTTGCGATACATCGAGCCGCGCCGCAGATTCTGCTTGAAATGATGACGCAGGCTCTGCACCGACCAGCCCGCCGCGGCGAAGGCCGACAGCGGCTCGGAATCGAACTCATACGGGTGCAAATACGTGACCATCGGCTGCCCAGCGCGGTTGAGTCGCGTTATGACCGCGTTGATAACGCTTGCGGGCAGCAACCGCCAGTAGCCGCCGCCGGCGACCGGCCACCGCC
>JAGVEP010000447.1 GCA_020058145.1 Phycisphaerae bacterium
AAATTTTGTTGACGGGGACAGGGGGTGTCAGAGACTCCCTAACGCCGGTTTTGTTCCGGGTGTTTTCACGGCGTGTCGGGGTGTTCTCGCGCTGACTATCCCGCGCGGCGCGCCCGCTTCACACGCGGAAGTTCGAATCCGCGCACCTGCACCCATCGTAGGATATTGTGCAGGAAGGATTTAACGTCAATCGGGGTGACAGGATTCGAACCTGCGACCTCTTGGTCCCGAACCAAGCGCTCTAGCCAGGCTGAGCTACACCCCGTGTGTAGCTCACGCGGTTCAACCGCGTGAAGCCGCTATCCTAACACATTCTCCGCCGCAGACAAGCTGATCGCCGAGAAGTTTCGGCGACGCGTTATCGCTCTGGCACGCTGGCCGGATACGCAATGAACTCGATCCACCGCTCGCCGGGAGCCGCCAGATAAAAACTGCGCGTGCCATCGCGATGCGTGCGGATCGTTTCGCCGTGTTCGGCCGCCAGCCGCTGCAAGTCGGCCTCCGACACCCGCCAGGAGATGTGGTCGGGGTGGTCGCCCTGCCGGATAAACGCCAGCTTCACGCCCGGCGCTGCGACGAACGCCCACGTCTCGTCCTGATAGAGCACGTCACAGCCGGGGATCGTTCGGCGATACCACGCGACCGCCGCCGCCACGTCCGGCACCTGCTGGGCCACGTGATCGAAGGTCATCACGGGCACGCTCACAAAAGAAGACATCGGACGGCTCCGCAAAGAAGTCTGCCACCTGGATTCTAGCGCCCGCTACGCATCGTCCGGCTCGTCCTCGATTTCTGGCAATCCGTGCCCCGGCTTTCGCTCGTAGAGCAGCCAGTAGGCAACGGGAATGACAAACAGCGTGAACACGGTCGACGCGAGAATTCCGAAAATCAGCGACCAGGCCAACCCAGAGAAGATCGGGTCAATCGCGATCGGGGCCGCGCCCAGCATCGCCGCCCCGGCGGTCAGCAAAATGGGCCGCAGACGTACCACGCGGCTTTCCATAATCGCGTCAAACAGCGAGCGCCCGCGGCGTAGCGACAGGTGAATGAAATCCACCAGAATGATGGAATCCCGCGTCACGATCCCCGCCAGGGCGATCATCCCGATCATCCCCGTTGCCGTAAAGAAGACCGGATCGGCGTAGGCACCCACCTGCCGTCCGGCGACGACATTGAGCAGCCAAAAGCCCGGCATGACGCCGACGATGGTGAGCGGAATCGCGAGCATGACGACGACCGGGACGGTGAACGAGCCGGTCTGGGCGACCAGCAGCACATAGATGCCGATCATGGCGGCCCCGAACGCCAGGCCGAGGTCGCGAAAAACGTCGAGCGTGATCTTCCACTCGCCTTCGCCGGCGAAATCGACGCGAATGCCGGCAGGAACGGCCCACGGCACGCCGCCGCCACTGGTCAAAAATGTCCGAGACCCTAGTTTTCGTGGCTCGGCGGGTTGTACCAGCCCGCTGCCGGTCGCGTGCCCTTCATCGCCATGTGGCCGCAGCGCTACGTGGCCTCGTTGGTCCGCCTGCACATCGACCACGCAATCCGCCGGCGGCCGTCCGGCCGTCTCAGCGAACACGTAGACGACGCGCTCGAGGTTCTTGTGGTAGATCGTCTGCGCGACGCGTTGCTCCTCCCACCGTCCCAGTTCCGCCAGTGGCACGAGCGTCCCGCTTTGACCCTTGACGCGCAGTGCGGCCAGATCGGCGGCGCTGGAGCGCACCGCCCGCGGCAGACGCAGCTCGATTTGCAGCGGATTCCGCTCGGCGGCGACGTGGACGATCCCCGCCGCGCCTCCCGCCAGTGCGATCCGCAGGTTTGCGGCGATTTCCTCGACCGACACGCCGTTCAGCGCGGCTTTTTCCTTGTCGGTGACGAAGATCAGCTTTCGCTGCGGCGCTTCGAGCACGTCGTCCACGTCCACCACGCCCGGTTCCTGCTCCAGCCGGGCCCGGACCGTCTGCGCCGCCGCGGCCAGATCGTTGTATGTGTGATCGGGCCGGCCATAGACCTCGGCGACGACCGACGCGATGACCGGCGGCCCCGGCGGCATCTCGACGATTTTGAGATTCGCGCCTTGGCGGTGGGCGAGGGCCGTCAGTTCGTCGCGCAGGCGCAAGGCCAGCCCGTGACTCTGTTGCGTGCGATTCTTCTTGCCGGCCAGGTTCACGCGAATGTCGGCCACGTTGTCGCCGCGGCGCAAGTAGTAGTGGCGCACGAGCCCATTGAAGTCCATCGGCGACGCGACGCCGACGTAGCTGGTGAAGCAGGTGACCTCGGGCACGCCGGCCAGGTAGGTCTCGAACGCACGCACCCCCGCGTCGGATCGTTCGAGCGTGGTGCCTTCGTCAAAATCGAGCACGAGCAGCAGCTCGTTCTTGTTGTCAAACGGGAGCATCTTGAGCGGCACGATCCGCAGAGCGGCGAGTCCGGCGGTCGCGACTGTCAGCAGCCCCATGACGCCCAGAAATGTCCACGCCGCCCGTCGCGACCGCAGCAGCGGTGCCATCAGCGGATAGAACAGACGATAGAGTTTACTTTGCCGCAAGTCTGCGAGGTCCTCCCCTCCGTCCCTTCGTGCCTCCGTGCCTTCGTGCCTGTATTGCTTCTTCAGCACATGGAACGTCAACCACGGCGTGATCGTGAACGCCACGACCATCGACATCAGCATCGCCACCGGCACATTCAGCGCCATCGGCCGCATGTACGGGCCCATCATGCCGGTGATGAAGAACATCGGCAGGAAGGAGACGATCACGGCTAGCGTTGCGGTGATCAGCGGCGGGCGGACTTCCGCGACCGCTGCCAGCACCAGCGGGCGCGTCGCCCGGCGGCGCAGGCCGAAGTGCCGGGCGATGTTCTCGACGTCCACAATCGGGTCGTCAACCAGCAGCCCGAGCGACAGAATCAGGGCGAAGAGCGTAACGCGGTTGACCGTGTAGCCCAGCAGCAGGTTGACCGCCAAGGTCAGCCCGAACACGACCGGCACCGCGACGGCGACGATCAACGCCTCACGCCAGCCGAGGCTCAGCGTCAGGAGTGCGATGACGATCACTACGGCGACGGCCAGGGCTTCGACCAACTCATTGACCTTGTCATTCGCGGTCAGTCCGTAATTCCGCGTGACGACGACTTCGACATCATCGGGGATAACATCGCGCTTCAGTTCCGCGGCGGCCTTCAGCACGTCTTCAGCCATCCAAACCGCATTGGTCCCCTTCTTCTTCGCGAGGGCGATCGTCACGGCGGGACGCGGACCTTGCCCTTTTGCCGCTTCTGCCTCAGTCTCTTCGTGCCTCCGTGCCTGTGTGCCTCCGTGCCTTTCCCCCACCAACGTCCCCGTGAACCCCGGCTCCGCGGAGAACCCCCGCGCCGGCCCCCAGCCATGCCGCACGTAGCTGACCGGCTCCGCCGGGCCGTCCACGATGTCGGCCACATCCTTGAGGAATACCGGCTGGCCGCTAGAGACCGCGATGACGAGCTCGCGCAGCTCAGCCGGATTCGCCAGCGCGCGCCCGACCTCGACACGCGTGCTGCGATCGAGGCGGCTGAAATCGCCGGCGGTCTGCGTCACATTCGCCGCGCGCAGCGCCCGTTCAACATCCAGCGGTGCGACGTGGTACGCCCCGAGCCGATCGGGATCGAGGTACACGTACGCCGTTCGTGGCGACCCGCCGACCACGTAGGCCCGCGAGACGTTCTTTACCGCCGCCAGCCGCTCGACAGCCTCCTCTGCGACGCGCCGCAGCGTGTATGCATCGTCGTTGCCTTGTTGCCCAGTTGTCTCTTTTCCAACCAGCGTCAACGTCACCACCGGTACGTCGTCTATCTCGACCGGCTTGATCACCCAGCCCGTCACACCCGGCGGAACAAGGTCGAGGCTCTCGTCGATCTTCTTGAACACTTTGACCAGGCTCCGCTCGCGGTCCTCGCCGACGTAGAAGCGCACGGTGATAACCGCCGCGTCCGGCCGCGACATCGAGTACACGTATTCGACGCCATCGATTTGGTAGAGCAGCTTCTCCAGCGGCGTGGCGACGAGCTGCTCGACCTCCCCAGCCGATAGGCCCGGTGCCCGCACGAACACATCCGCCAGTGGTACCACGATCTGCGGGTCCTCCTCCCGCGGCGTGAACCACAAGGCACCCGCGCCCAGGACAACGGCCAGCAGAATCAGCACCAGCGACAGATTGGAATTGAGGAAAACGCGGACGACCGCATCGGTAAAGGTGTGCTTTCCCTTTCCTGCGTCGCTCGACAAATCCGGTGCCGCCATGGGCTAGCTCCCCTGCCCAGTGGCCGGCACGGCCACACGTTCGCCGGCACGCAGCCCGGCCAGAACTTCGACCTCGTCGCCCAGACGACGACCCAGTTGCACCACGCGCCGCGTGAGTTGCCGGCCGTCCGCGGCCGCCGCTTCCACGCTATCCAACTGCCCGACGCGGCGTACCGCCACCTGCGGGATCACCAGCCATTCTTCTTCGTCGAGCGGAATCAGTAGCCGCCCGAACATCCCCGAATGCACGTCCGGCGGACAGGGACCGGTCACTTTTACGGCGAACGATCGGCTCGCAACGTCCGATTCCGGCACAATCTCGCTGATTTCCCCCTGGCAGGTGCGCCCGAGCGCCTCGACGCGTACATCAACGGTCTGCCCCACGGCCAGCCGTCGCACGAGCGTCTCCCGCACCCGCGCCACGAGCTGCATGTGGGTGGGGTCGTACAACGTCAGCAGCGCCTGCCCCGGCGAGACCATGTCGCCCGACTGGACGCGCTTGTCGACGATCGTCCCATCCATCGGGCTGAGAATCGTGGCATAGCCCAGCGTCACGCCCGCCTCACGCTGAGCCTGTTGGGCCTGCTCCAATCTCGCGGCGGTCGCCTGCAGCGCGGTCTCGGCCTGTTCCAGCTCGATTTTGGCCGCGCTGCTCTGCTCGAATAGCTGGCTCACGCGGCCGAACTCGATCTGCGCCTGGTTGCGGGCGGCCTCGGCTTCGCGGACCGCGCCGTTGGCCCGTTCCTGGCGTGCCACCAGATCCTCATCGTCCAGCCGCACAAGCACTTCGTCCTTCTGCACCGGCTGGCCGGCCTTCACACGGACCTCGGTTACCTTGGCGAGTAACTTCGCCGCGACGGTCGTCTCATGCACGGCTCGAATCGTCCCGACGGCGGATTCCGTCGCAGGCACCCGCACGACACGTGCGGCGATCAGTGTCTCGTGGGTGCCAAGCGGCCGTCCGTCGGCAACGCCAGGTCCCGATGCCGCGGCACGCAGCTTCGGGGCGAAGGCCCCCGCCAGCCAAAAGACCAGGAGGATTATTCCAAGGGCGAAGATCACTCCGAGCAGGGCTGTCTTCCAGATCGTCCCGCGTCCCGCGGTGCTCGATACGCGTGTCATGTTCATCTCCGGGGCGCTTTCTATCGCGTTCGGTGGAGCACTGTCAACACGGAGCGTGGAAACTGCCACCCACGACGCACGACCGGGGTAGAATCCCCGTGATATGCCAGCGCATGAGTGTGATGTCCTCGTCATCGGCGGTGGCCACGCCGGCGCGGAAGCCGCGTGGGCGGCGGCCAATCTGGGTGCGCGCACGATCCTCCTGACGCATGCCCGGGACGCCATCGGACGTATGTCGTGCAATCCCGCGATCGGCGGCATCGGCAAAGGCCAAATCGTCCGCGAAGTCGATGCGCTCGGCGGCCTGATGGGCCTCGTCACCGACGAGACCGGCATTCAGTTCCGGATGTTAAACCGTGGCAAAGGACCCGCGGTGTGGGCGCCCCGCGCACAAGCTGACCGCGAACTCTACGCGGCCGCCGTGCAACACCACCTCCAGCAATGTCCCAATCTTACCATCGTCGAAGGCGGCGCAGACGAGATCAGCGCCGCACCGCACGCCGCATCCGGCCAGGACCAGCGTGTTACGGGGGTCATCCTTACGACTCGCCAAACCGTGCAGGCGGCTGCCGTCGTCCTGGCCGCCGGGACGTTTCTCCGCGGCCTCATGCACACCGGAACGCAGCAAACCCCCGGCGGTCGAGTCGGGGAACCCGCCGCCCAGAAGCTCAGCGACTCCCTGCGAGCCCTGGGCCTGCAGCTCGGTCGTCTCAAGACCGGCACGCCGCCGCGCATCGCCCGCGACAGCATCGATTTCTCACGGCTGCGGGAACAACCAGGCGACGAGCGGCCGTATCCGTTCTCGTTCATGACGGATCGCATCGACCAACCACAGGTCTGCTGCTGGTTGACGGCGACGACGCCCGAAGCCCATGAGCTGATCCGGAGCAACCTGGAGCAGGCGCCGCTCTATACGGGGCAAATCCAGTCCACCGGCCCGCGTTACTGCCCGAGTATCGAAACGAAGATCGTGCGCTTTCCCGAAAAGACGTCCCACCAGATCTTCCTCGAACCCGAAGGCCGCGACGGCGACCGCGTCTATGTAAACGGGCTCAGCACATCGCTCCCAATCGACGTGCAACGCCGCCTCGTGGCACTCATCCCCAGCCTGGAGCGGGCCCGGATCATCCAATGGGGTTACGCGATTGAATACGACTTCGTGCCGCCGGAGCAGATCGACGCGACCCTGGCCACGAAACGCGTCGCCGGCCTGTTCCTGGCCGGACAGATCAATGGCACCAGCGGATACGAGGAAGCGGCCGGCCAAGGCATCGTCGCCGGCCTCAACGCGGCTCGATTTGTTGCCGGATTGGAACCGATAATAATAGGGCGCGATGAAGGGTACATCGGCGTCATGATCGACGACTTGGTGACTCGCGGCGTGACCGAGCCGTACCGAATGTTCACCTCCCGCGCCGAGCACCGCATGCACTTGCGCTACGACAACGCCGACACCCGCCTGACGCCGCTCGGGCGCAACGCAGGCCTTGTCAAGGACCGCCGGTGGGAGCGCTTTCGATCAACTCAGGATCGCTTGCAGTCCCTCCTCGCAGCCCTCGCGGGTCTTCGGGTTGACGGCGTGAGCTTGCGCGATTGGCTGAAACGCCCGGATGAGGACGGCGAGCGGTTTCGCGCGTCGTTCCCGGCGATATCAGACCTCGCAGCCAACGAGGAAGTTTGGCAACGCGCACGAGTCATTGTGAAATACGACGGCTACATCGAGCGTCAGAGCCGCATGATTGCCCAGTTCCGCGAGCTTGAAAGCTATCAGATCCCGGTCGGGACCGATTACGGTCACATCCAGCACCTGCGTCGGGAAGCAGTCGAACGCTGGTCCGCCGTGCGGCCCAGGAGTGTCGGCCAGGCTGCCCGGGTCAGCGGAATTCATCCCACCGACATCAACGTCCTGCTCGTGTACCTGCACGCACAGACAGGTCGTGGCGTGCGCTCCGGGAAAAACGCGTTTAAGGCAGAACCGTAGTTTGCCTGGACTCCCTGGATCTGCTACACTTGTCAATATGGAGATTTTGGGAAAGATAGGCGCAGGAAATGACCAGCAACGAGCATAACGGGCCGGTTCCTTCTAAGAACGTGTTCACGACGGGTGAAGTTGCAGACATCTGCAACCTGAGTCAGCAGACCGTCATTCGCTGTTTCGACAGCGGCCGTCTGCGTGGTTACCGGGTCCCTGGTTCGCGTTTTCGGCGGATACCGCGGGACGCCCTGATTCAGTTCATGAAGGAGCACAACATCCCGCTCGACCAGCTCGAGCTGGGTAAGACGCGGGTGTTGGTCGTGGACGACGACCCTGCGATTATCGAGATGCTGGTTGAGCTGCTGGAGCGAGACGGCCGATTCGAGGTGCAGACGGCAGCCACCGGTTTCGACGCCGGCCTCAAGACGCGGGAGTTCCGCCCGGAGGCCATCGTCCTGGACTACATGCTTCCCGACATCAACGGCAACGCCGTGTGTCGCAGCATTCGCAACGATCCGTCGCTGCGGGACGTGAAGATCATCATCGTGTCCGGCGTGATCGACCGTGAGCACGTCGACCGGCTGCTCGCCGACGGCGCCGACGACTTCATCCAGAAGCCGTTCAGCATCGAGCAATTGGTTACCAGGATTACGGAATTGGTCGCGTAGCGCTGACGGCGAGTCAAGTTGTGGCGAAGGCAGTCGAAACCTCCCCGGACCTGGTCCTCTCGCACCTCGACAGCTTGCCCACGCTGCCGGCGGTAGCGCTCCGGCTGCTGCAAGTCACGGCGTGGGAGGATTCGGATGCGCGCGACGTAATTCGGCTGTTGCGCACCGACCAATCGCTGACCGCGAAAATCCTGTCGGTCGCCGGCTCCGCGGCCATAGCAGCGCGGGAGCCGGTCACGACGCTCGAAAAGGCGGTTCCGCTGATCGGTTTCGCCGGCGTGCGCAGCATCGTGCTGGCGAATGCGGTGTTTGACTGCTTCGCGCGCGGTGGCGGGGTCCACCCGCAGCGTGCGTTTGACCGGCTCGAGTTCTGGAAGCACGCGCTCGCGGTGGGTTGTGCGGCCCGGCGGCTGGCGGGACGACTGGCGCGGCTGAAGATTGATCCGGAAGACGCATTCGTCGCCGGGCTGCTGCACGACTTGGGCAAGGTGGCGCTCGACGCGGTTTTTCCGAAGGCGTACGACCGCATTGCCGCGCGGGCCAACCAGAGCCGCGGCGACATCGCCGACGGGGAGCGCGAGATTCTGGGTGTGGACCACACGGTCGCCGGGCGGCGCTTGGCGGAACGCTGGCGGCTGCCGCGCGAGTTGCAGGAGGCGATCTGGCTGCATCACCTGGCGGGGGACGCCTTGCCCGACTCCGTGGCCCACCCCGCGCTCATCGGGATCGTGCAACTGGCCGACACGCTGGCGCGCGAGCAGCGCATCGGCTATTCCGGCAATCACCTGTTCTATGAGCTATCGCCGCGACTCGCCGAGCGCCTGGGATTCCCGGTCGAACCGCTCGCGGCCGTGGTGGCAGCGCTGGCGACCGACGTGGCGGGGCAGGCCGCGCTCTTGGAACTCGATGCGGAGACACCCCAGTCGGTGTATGTGAAAGCGATGGGCCGCGCGAACGCGGAGCTCGGGCGGCTGAATGCGGATTTGTCGACGAGCAATCGCCGGCTCGCCGCCGGCGCGCGTTATTTCCGCGCCAGCACGGAATTCGAACGCCGGCTGACGGACTGGGCCGACCCCGCGGCGGTCGTGACCGCACTGGCCGGGGCGGCAGCGCTCGCGGTGCAACGACCACGTGTCGGCGCGTTTGGCGTGCGGGAGAAAGCCACGACCGTTGACGTAAGCTGGTACGACGACGACCCGGCGGCGGCGTGGACTACCACCCACAGCTTGCCGGCAGAATTAGCGGCTTGGCTGGGCGCCCAGCGCGAACGCTCGGGAACTGCGGTCGTGTCCGCGCCCTCGCCGGTTCGGTCCTTGTTTTCGGCGGTGATGGGTCCGGCCAACCCCGGGAGTCCCTGGTTGCTGCCCATCTTGCACCGCGGCGTGATCGCGGGCGGCATCGTCTATTTGTCGGAGACCGACGAACTCGCGCGTCTGGCCGATGAAACCGAGGAACTGCGCTCGTTCCTCGCGAGTCTCGGGCTGGCGCTGGGGCGCGCCAACGCGCAGGCCGCGGCCCAGCGGCTGTCAGAGGACCTGGCTCAGACCAACCGCCGCCTGCAACAAGTCCAGACCGAATTGCTGCGCTCGCGGACGCTCGCGATGATCGCGGAGATGGCCTCCGGTGCCGGGCACGAATTGAACGGCCCGCTGGCCGTGATCTCGGGCCGGGCGCAGTTGCTCTCGGCGGGCATCCAGGAGCCCGACGCCCGCCGCGCGCTGCAGACGATCATCGACAAAGCGCACGAGTGCAGCGGGATTGTCAGCGAGTTGATGGATTTCGCCCGGCCACGCCCCCCCCAATTTGGCACCGTCGATCTGCACGCGATGTTGAGCGACGTGCGCGGCGAGAGTCTCGAGCCGCGCGGTCTCGCACCGTCGCGGCTGCGGCTGGAAGCGCCCGCCCCGGGGGCCCCCTGCGGCGCCCTGTTCGTGTTGGCCGATCGCGAACAGATCAAGACCGTATTCCACGAGTTGATTGCGAATGCCGCGGACGCGGTGGCCGAAAATGACGGGACCATCGTGCTGCGCTATCAGCCCGCGCTCCAGGAAGACACCCTGGAGGTGCTCGTCGAGGACAATGGGTGCGGGATGCCGCCAGCCGTCCTGCAGCGGGCTTTCGACCCCTTCTTCTCCCATCGTGCCGCGGGCCGCAGCCGCGGCCTCGGGCTGCCGCGGGCGTATCGCATTGTCGAGGCTCACGGGGGCCGCGTGTGGCTGGAGAGCCACCCCGGTGAGGGAACCACGGCCCATGTGCTGCTGCGCCGCGCCCGGCCGACCTGACCCTAACCGAAGACTCGTTCGGCGTCCGCGATGCGCTGGTCGAGCTCGTTGCCCAGCGCATCCAGTTGCTCGCGCGTTATCTGGACCAGTGCGAGCAGCGAGTCCGTCACTTCCTGCATCTTCGTGGTAAGCCAGAACCCCAGTCGGCGCGTGCCGCACAGCGTGTCCGCCACATAGATAACGGCAGCCAGGCGCCGAAACTCGGGCTGGAGGTTGAGCGGCTCGTGGTGGTAGGCGATGGTGTGCCGTAGATTCGGTGGGAACCTCCACTTGACAGCCAGGGCGTTGCCGAACGCCTGGTGATCCGCACCTACCACCGCCTGTTCGAGGACGCAGAAAACGACCGGGGCGGCGGAAGCCTGTTCCACCACGGTGCGGAGTTGTTTCGGGAGAAGCTGCTGAATCGCTAGGAGCCCGATGTCGTGGACTAGTCCCGCGACGAAGGCCTCGTCGGGTCGCACGCACTTCGTCGTCACGGCCAGTTCGTGCGCGGCGACCGCGACGGAGATGGAATGCCGCCACAGATCGCGGGCCGTAAACTGATCGGACAGGGCCTGGACGCTGAACATGCGGGCCAGCGACGCTCCCAGGGCGATGTTCTTGATCGCGCTCAGGCCCAGCAGCAAAATCGCACGGTCCAGGCTGCCCACCTGCGAGGGTAATCCGTAGAATGCGGAGTTGACGACACGGAGGATGCGCGCGGCCAACGCAGGGTCGCGTTGGATGACCGCGTGCATGTCGTGGGCCGTGGCCTCATGATCCTCCACGAGATCCACGATGCGCGCCGTGATCTGCGGGAGGGACCCGATATCCGTCATCCGGCTGAGCAACTGCTGGAGCTCGGGCGGCAGCGTCTTGCCCAGGGGAGGCGCGATCATCGGCATACTGTCTCCTTACCCCGGTCCGAGACCGTCCGGCTGGCGCGGCTGAGCCGTCGCCCCGCTCACTGGCGGGGTCGCGCACCGGTGCCGCAGAGCGTGCCGGGCAACGTCGGCGCCGACCGACGCCATTATCATCGGCAAACCGGGCGGGGCGCTTCGCTTCTTCGGAATCACCGGCCGCGGCACCGCAAATACTGCTATTCAATCCTTCGCCGGGCACCCTGGCAGCATGTCCCGGCGCCTCCGGGGGACCGCGTCAGAACAAACACCTTATCGGCAACGGGCCGTGCGCGCTTCAGGTGAATTGTCTTGTCGGACGAGCCGGTTCGGGATAGACTGCGTTATCAGGATCGGGCGCGGCGTCCCGCCGAAATTGCCGGCGTGCGGATCGCCGCGCCGCGATGGACCGCGTTCGGTTACCCCACGGGGACCCTGATGAGCAACTTAGCGCTCGAACACATGCTGCAGCGGGCCCGACAGCTCCTGGTGCTACCGATCGACGAACAGCACCAGGATCCCTGGTTATGGGAGCACAGCGAACGCGTGATGCGCCTGGCGCAGATGCTGGGGAACTTGCCGCAGCCTGGCGGGCGTCCGCCGGACGCCACCGCTCTGGTGGCGGCGGCGCTATTTCACGATGCGGGCTGGGTGCTCGAACATCGGCAGGGCCGGTATGAACGCTGGCAACTGCTGACGCGTCCGACCAACGACCTCCAACGCGAGCTCGCCGCCGCCGTGCTCCTCGAGGAGATCGGCCCCCTGCTGCCGGGACAGACGGTGCGCCTGGCGAGCGCTGCGATCCGCCAGTGCAACGACCGCCGCACGACGCTATTGGAAGCGCGCCTGCTCGCCGACGCGGACGCCTTGGACGAAATGGGGATGATGTACGTCCTGCGGCAGTTTCGGCAATATCAGGCGGAAGGACGAGCGCTACAGCAACTGGTCGACACGTGGCGACGGCACAAGGAATACCGCTATTGGGAAGTGCGCCTCGCGGATGGGTTTCACTTGGACGCCACACGCGAGTTGGCGCGACGGCGCCTGACGGCCATCGACGCGTTTATGACCGCGCTGCAATCCGACCTGGGCGGAGAGGACCTGGCTGCTGCGCTCCGCGCGGCCCTTCCGGCGCCGGAGCGCGCCGCTTCGTCGTAATCGTAGGAGCCGGCCCGTACCTGGAGACCGCGGCACGCGTAACTCGTGGCCTGGACGACCTCCGTGGAACGTGACATCGCCCGCATCCTGATCCGCCGCGAGCAGATCGAGGCTCGCAACCGCGAACTCGCGGCCGAAATCGCCGCGCAGTACGACGGCGACGATGCCGGGCTCACCCTCGTCCCGATCCTCTCCGGCTCGATCATCTTCCTGGCCGACCTGATCCGGCTGCTGCCGGTCAAGATGAAAATCGCGCTCGTACAAATCTCCACCTACCCCGGCGGAACGACTACCCCCGGCGATCCACACACGGTGCTCGAACTTTCCGGCGACGTGACCGATCGGCACGTGCTGGTCGTCGACGATATCCTGGACAGCGGCCGCACGCTCCGCCGCGTCCAGGCGATGATCCACGCGCGGCGGCCGCGCAGCGTGCGAGCGGTGGTATTGCTGCGCAAGCCGGCGAAGGCCCCGCCCGACGTGCCGGTTGACTTCGTCGGTTTCGACATAGATGATCTGTTCGTGGTCGGCTACGGCCTGGATTTCAACGATCATTACCGGAACTACCCGCACGTGGCCGTGCTCCATCCGGAGCTGTTGACATGAAAACGCCGGACCCGATCAGCGTCGTCGCCGAGGCTCCCCCGGCCATTGAACGGCCCGCCGTAGCGGCTCCGCAGGCGGCGGCCAAGCTCGAACTGCTGGATGGCGACGAGATTATTCAGCTTTCGATTAAGCCGTCGCTGTGGTTCATCCCGCTGGTTTCCGCCGGCGTGCTCGGACTCGTGCTGGTCCTCGGTTTGGCGTTGGCGCTGGCGATGCGGGCGGGCGCGACACCGATGGCCGCGATGCCGTTCCAGGTCCTCGGCTGCGTGGCGGCGGTTCGCCTCGGCGTAGCGATGTTGCAATGGGCCAGCCGGCTGTACGTCCTGACGAATCGGCGTGTGCTGCGCTTCACCGGCGTGCTCAAGGTCGAAGTCACGGAGTGCCGCCTGCTGAAGATCGCGGGCGTAGATGTGCGTTTTGCATGGTACGGGCGCCCCCTGCGGCTGGGGACGATCCAGATGCTGTCCGCCGATAACCACGCTCGCACCGTCATCTGGGACGACCTGGCGCGACCGCAGGAAACTCACGAGTTGCTGGTCCGGGCGATTCGCAAGGCGCAAGCGGGCGGCTAGCGCGATTCGTCACGCCGGCGGCGGCCCGGGCCGCGCCCTCTCCTGCGCGAGCCGCTGATACAGTCCTTCCAGCTCCGAGACCATCCGGCGGGAGTCGAACCGCTCGAGGCAGTGTGCCCGCCCGGCAGCGCCGAGGGTGTGGCGCAGCTTCGCGTCTCCCGCCAGCTCGCAGAGCGCAACGACAAACACGGCCTGGTCATTCAATGCGGCTAACCGCCCGGTTCGACCATCGAGGACAACCTCCGGGGTGCCGTCGATGTCGAAGGCGACCGCGGGTACCTCGAGCAGCAGGGCTTGCACGACCGCACGCGGCAAACCCTCCCACTGTGAGGTGTGCGCCAGCAGGTCGCAACCGACGAGCAGTCGCGGAATTTCCGCCGGCGGGACGAGCCCGGTGAGAACGGTACGGTCGCGCAGGCCAAGGCGCGTCAATTCGCGCTCGTACGGCCCGCGCTGCGCGCCGTCGCCAATCCAGACGAACCGTAGTCGCGGCTCGCGCGCGGCGGCCGTGGCCATGATGGGGATCAACTGCTCGTAACCCTTGTTGCGAAACAGCCGTGCCACGGTGCCGACCACGACATCGTCGTTCGCGAAGCCCCACGTGCGCCGCGCCGCGCGCCGCGCGTCAGTAGACGGCGTGAATTGGTCAACTTCCATGCCGGAATAGACTGTGAGCATCTTCTCCCGACCACAGACGCCGGCCGCAACGGACTGCGCGATCATGGCGTCGGCGACGGCCACGATCGCGTGCGAGCGCCGCGCGGCCAGGCGCTCCAGCCAGGCG
>JAGVEP010000501.1 GCA_020058145.1 Phycisphaerae bacterium
ACGTTATGGCCCGGACGCCGCCGGTTGGCGTGGCCGCCGCCGCCCGCGCTTTGGCCCAGCGCGAGGAATTCTCCAGCACATTGCCGCAGATTGACTGCCCGACGCTGGTGGTGGTCGGGGCTGAAGACTCGATTACGCCAGTGGAAACGCTGCGGGAGATTCACGAGGGCATTCGCGGCTCGCGTTTCGAGATCATCCCCGGAGCCGGGCACCTGCCGCCGGTGGAGCAGCCCGATCATTTTGCGCGCGTTTTGCGGGACTTTCTCGCAGAGCTTGCGGGACCCGCACGGGGCAGACGGCGCGACGACGACGGGAGTCCCGTCTGAGGACTCCCGTCTCGTACCGGCCTGATTTATCGGCGCGACGCGCGTGGGTCACGCGCTCATTCGCCGGACAGCAGCACCACGAACGGGTTGATGTCGTCGAAATCGACCAGTCCGTCGTTGTTGCAGTCGCCATTCAGGAACGTGCAGGTCGGGTACACCGCCATGTAGCCGCCCGGATCAGACACGGCCAGGACGAACGGATTGATGTCGTCGAAATCCACCCAGCCGTTGCAGTCCGTGTCGCCGGGGAAGGTCCGCCGCAGATAGAAATCGTCGTAGAAGACGGGACTCGAGGCATTGGCATAGAGGTCGAGCGCCGCCAGATTGACGGCGCCACCGCCTTGGCCGTTGACGCCGGCGGACCAGGACGCCGCCTCGCCGAGCTGGACCCCGTCGTAGTAGACGCGGTAGAGATCCGCGTCCAAGTCGATCAGCACGTCGATCTGCACCCAGCGGTCGGTGATCAGCGGCAGCGACACGGGCACCTGTTGATCGCGAATAAACGCACCCGTGATCGAGTCGGCGTGCAATTGCACGGACCAGTGATACGGCCCGCCGTCGTGGTACGTATTCAGCAGGAGCAAATACGAGCCACAATTGCCCCACGAATCGCAGTGCGACTGGAAGTCGCCGGGGACGTACTGCCAAGCCGTGAACACATGCTCGCGTGAGATGTAGCCGTCGAACGGTTGCACCAGGTCCGCGGGCCCGCCGATCTCGACCGCGTTGAAGAGCGAGTGGCCCTGGAGCTCGGTGACGAGGCCGTCGAAAAGCGGGTTATTGTCCCAGCCCCGCCAGTCATATTGGCCGTGCAGACCCGCGCCGACCGTGAAGAAGTCGATCTGGTCGGACCAGTAGTCGACCCACCACGTGCTGCCCGACATGACGACATGGTCGATGCCGACCGGTCCGCCGCGCCCGTCTGTGAACATGGACCAGTGCAGCTCCTGCCAAGCCGGCGGCGGCATGACTTCGAACGTCAAATGAGCCCGCTGCCAGCCGTTCTCGAGCTCTTCGAGCTCCTCGACCGCATTGACGATCACACACTCCGGCGGCATCACCGGCTCCCACCAGATTCCGCCGCCGCTGGCGTTGTAGAAGTCGAACTGGTACGCCACATACTCGACCGCGATGTTCACGGGCTCCGGCTGATCGTCCAGATGCACGGCGAGTTGGCCGTCCGCGACGAAACCGCCTGGCAGACCGTACACGCCTTCGTGGTCGGTGATTCCCGGCAGCCAGACAGGCGGGAAGCTGCCGAACCGGTCCCAGAACGTGTCTTCGTACCACGCCGGCAGGACGGTGTAGACCGCCGGCGGCGGCCAGGCCGGTGTTTCGAACCAGTAGTAGTGTGACTGGCTCTTGTCCTGCTTCTCGTCCGGAGGCGGTGGTTCCTGCGGCGTCTCCTGCTCCCGGTCCTTTTTCTTGCACTCAGTCTTGATGTCCAGGTTATCCATGAAGATGAAGCTCAGGCCGTTGGAACCGGTCTTCAGGGTGATGTAGATCCACTCGGATTTCGGCTGTGGCGTGATGACGAAATTGTAGGTGTACGTGGTTGATCCGTTGGGCCCCGGCGTCTTCGTGGGAGCGGGCGGTGTGTGCCCGCTGCCGCGCGGTGGTCCGGATGGCGGCCGGCCGGTGCAGGTCACGGAGTTCTTGAACAGAGGGTCGTTGGGGTCATTCGCCTTGATGTCGAACTTCACGGTGATGTGCTTCTCCTCGCCGCCGTCCAGGGTGTTGCTCACCAGGACTCCGAATACGAAGGTCTCGTTGCCGCCGGAAATACCCCAAAAGCCACGCTGGTTTGGCCACCGCGGGTCCTGCTCCCAGTAACGGCCGCCCGACTTCCAGTAGCTTGGCGGGGTGACCTGCTTGGGACGCTGGTTCGGGTCTGGCGCCGGGGGATAGGCGTTGGAGTCGAAGGCGTACCCATAGTGAACAACCACCGCCTTCTTCGGACCGTTCGGGTCGTTGGGATCGTTGGGGTCGTTCGCATCCCGCGGGTCTCCGATTGGCCAGGATCGATCCACGGGTTCGGCCGCCCAAAGCGGCAGCGTGAACAACAACGCTACGCAAGGCAGCCAAATGAGTATCACCGGCCACCAGGGAGTCTTGGGAGGGCACATTGTGTGGTGCGTGGACATGGTTTTTCTCCTTCTTCTTGTAGCCCCGCACCAGCGGGGCACCTCTTACGCGCGGGCTCCGTTTTCCTGCGGGGCACGCGAACCGGCTTGGCGATCTGGTGTGCTCTGGCCAAGCGTCGCTTGCCGCAGTTCTGGCTCGCAATTTCAAATAGACCGCCCCGCTGCCGCATCTGACTTATCCCGCACCCGAATATGTTGAAGTATATGGATACGATTGTCCCGGTTTCGTCGCCGCAGGCGTCCGCACGCACCGGCTTCAAGCACATCATCATCATCAGCAGCGGTCAAAGGCGAGCAACCGCGGGCGGGCGTGTCGCCGGCCAATTCCTGATATAGTGCCGGTGGCGAGCCCGGACGCTCCGTCCTCGTTCGGCGCCACGCCACACCGTCGGACCATCGCATGCGAACAGGGCTTGCTCATCGCCTCCGCACCGGCCTGCGCACGTTCACAGCGCCGGTTTTCGCGCTCTCAGCGGGCTGCACGCCCGGAGGCAATTCGACCAGCGCCAACGTGAATCTGGTCTTCAACACTGGCGACACCCCAACGCCAATCGTCGTCACGGATGCCCCGATTTTCCTAGCGGAACCCGTGTTTGATCGCGTGCCCGGCAAAATTGGCAGTCACGCACCAACCTTGGCTTCGTTCGCGGATGGCGAATTGCTCGCGGCATGGTACTCGTACGCAGGTCCGGGCGAGCTGGACGAAGCCAGCATCTATGCGGCTCGACAGTCGCCCGGTCTCGACGGTTGGCAGCCGCCAGAGTTGCTCATCGAGCGCCGTGAAGCGGTTGGCAACCCCGTCCTCTACAGTGAGGGCAACGACGTCTGGTTGTTCTACGCCGTTGTCCCGGGCGAGTGGAGCACGTCGCGCGTCGAAGTGCGGCGGTCGGCCGATCGTGGCCACACCTGGTCGCCGCCGCGGGCGCTGGTCGGCCCGCTGGGCACGAACGTGCGCTACCCACCCGTGCGAACGCTGGCGGGAGACTGGCTGCTGCCCGCGTATGACGATTTGCTCCAGCGGTCGCTGTTTTTTGCGTCGGCCGACGGGGAAACGTGGGACTTGCGCTCCGTGATCGCGACCGACTGGCTACACCCCAACGTGCAGCCTTCCGTCACCGCCCTGGCGGACGGTCGGCTGCTCGCGGTCATGCGGAACGCGGGTCGCGGCTGGCTGTGGGTGACCACTTCCGACGACGACGGGCAATCCTGGACGGCACCTGGCGACAGTGGCTTTCCAAACCCAGCCAGTCCCGCCGCGCTGCTGCGCCTGGCCGACGGCCACCTGGCCCTGGTGTACAACGACAGCGCTGTCGACCGCCAGCCGTTGTCACTCACTGTTTCTGGCGACGAAGGCCGCACCTGGCACACGCCGCGCGTACTCGTCGAGGGCGCCGGCGAATACGCGTACCCGGCCCTGCTCCAAACCCCGGACGGGCTGCTTCACGTTGTATATTCGCACGACCGCGAGCGAATCGTGCACCTCGTCGTCAACGAGGCGTGGGCGGCGGGCGGGGTCTAAACGAAGTCGCGCTAGTACTACAACGCTACTTCCTCGGCCACTGACAAATGCGTAGGTCGCGTAGCCGTATTCCGCTGGCCCATAATCGCCGCAGCGTTCGCTGGCGACGGCTGCGGGCGGCCACCGCGTTGCGTGGCTGCGTTAACGACAGTTGCGCGGCGATGCGGGCGGCCACCCGGCGGGAACAGCGTCCGCCGCGCAGCCAGAGCGGCACGAGCCGGCGTGTGGCGGTCCGTACCTGGTACACCGGCCGCAGGCCCCGCAGTACCCGCGTTTGATCCTTCCGCCGATGCAGTTTTTCTGCCTCCTCAGCAGAATTCGTGGGCGACATCTCGCAGTTTCGGACGGACGAGAGCGGTTCCAGCCCGCGGTGTTTCGCGTTTTCTCGAGGGAACCGAGCGGATTGATTCTGACGGTCGCTTTCCGATCCACGTCCGGACCCCCACCCGCGAGATGTTCTCTGGTTTCGCAAGGTCGGTTTTCTCGCTTTTATTGACAGGCCGTCGCG
>JAGVEP010000169.1 GCA_020058145.1 Phycisphaerae bacterium
CCAGCCACCTCACCTTCGTCCCCCCCTTCTCGCAACTGTGGACGAAGCAGGAGGTCTGCCTCCCGTCCGGCGAAGCGGCGACCGCCTTCGCGTTGGCTTGCGTGCTGACGCGTCTCTATCCGCGCGGCCGCGTGCTTTTCTACGCCGCCGGCGCACTCGCGGCGGTCTCGCGGCTGGTCAACGGAGCGCACTACCTCAGCGACGTCGCCGCGGGGGCGTTGCTCGGTGCGCTCGTGGCTGACGCATTTTTCCGACTCGCCAACAGGCTTATCGCGGCTCGTCTCGGAACCGCTCACGGTTAGCAGGGCGCACGCGGCTCGGACCTGCTTAATAATGTTCTTGAGCGATTCGGCAGCATCGATAATCTTCGCATCCCTCGCCCTCCCGGTGTGCCGTCAAAACACGGTTGACGGAGCACTAGGTCTATGATCCACCCAGATTCACCTGTTATCCATGCGAAAAAAGGACCCTCCGGTGGCGTGGAAGCCGCACACGTCGGACCGGGCCCAGGGTGCTGCTTGAATCCCGAATTGAGCCGCCCGGTTGCACTGTGCCGCCGTTTATGGCAAAATCCCCCTCTGGGCCTGCCCCCAAGGAGCACCGCTTGTCGACCCTCGCCCAGATGCTGGCCGAGCGGGCACACAACGCCGCTTTCGACCGTCTCGGCAAAGACGTCGTTCACGAAGTCAAGCGGCGGGTCCTTGATTCCATCGGCTGCGCGCTGGGGGCCTGGAAGAGCCGACCCGCCCAGGTGACGCGCGCGGTCGCGCAAGCTGTCTCCGTGCCCAGCGGTGCGAGCCTCTTCGGGTCCCGGCAACGCACGACGCCGGACCTGGCCGCATTCAGCAACGGCGCGTTGGTCCGCTACCTCGATTTCAACGACACCTATCTGAGCCAAGAGCCGGCGCATCCGAGCGACAACATCCCCCCGGCGTTGGCGGTGGGGCAAGCCGTCGGGGCACCCGGCCGTGACATCATCACCGCCATCGCCCTGGGGTACGAACTGCAGTGCCGGTTGTGCGACGCCGCGTCGCTCCGCGCCCACGGCTGGGATCATGTGTGCTACGGTGCGTTTTCGACGGCCCTGCTAGCCAGTAAGCTGTACAAGCTCACGCCGGAACAGACCGTGCATGCCCTCGGTCTCGCGGGCGTGTGCAACTTCGCCACCCGGCAGACGCGCACCGGGCAGATCTCCGACTGGAAGGCCTGCGCGTTCTCAAACGCCGCCCGCAACGGTGTGTTTGCCGCCAACCTGGCCCGGCTGGGCATGACCGGCCCGAATGAGATCTTCGAAGGCCCCAAAGGCCTTTTCAAGATGATTACCGGACCTTTTGATTTGCGCTGGTCCGGTGGGCCGGACGATTGGATGATCTGCAAGACGTACGTCAAGTTCTGGCCCGCCGAATACCACTCGCAGTCTGCGATCGACGCCGCCCTGCAGCTCCGGCCGCAGGTCGGGGACGCCCGCGAGATTGACCACATCCTCATCGAGAGCTTTGAAGCCGCCGTCAGCATCATCGGCAGTGAGCCGGAGAAATGGCGGCCGACGAGCCGCGAGACCGCGGATCACAGCATGGGATACTGCGTCGCGGTCGCGCTCCTGGACGGCGACGTGACGCAGGCGTCGTTTTCCGAGCAGCGCATTCGTGACCGCGAGACGCTGCAACTGCTGGACAAGATCAAGATCATCGAGACGGATGAGTGCAATGCCGGCTACCCGGACGGCATTCCGAATAAAATGATCGTTAAGTTGAAAGACGGCGGGACGTTGACGAAGTACGTCAAATACCCGCGCGGCCACGCCGGCAATCCCATGACCGACGAGGAAGTCACCCAAAAGTTCACGCGGCAGTCGGCCGGCGTGGTCAGCGCGGCTACCGCCCGGAAAATCGTGGAATTGGCCCTGGATCTTGAGAACCTGGCGGACGTGACGCCGCTGGTGGAATTCGACACATTGTAGGCGGGCAGGACAGGCCCGCTTTTTGATCACATCTCCCCATAGTAGGTGCACCGATGAGCGAAAAAGCTACACTGACTTACGACGGCAAGAGCTACGAATACCCCGTGATCGTGGGCACGGAAAACGAACGTGCCATCGACATTGCCCAACTGCGGGCCCAAACGGGTATGATCACGCTCGACGACGGGTACAGCAACACCGGCTCGTGCGTCAGCAATATCACCTTCATCGACGGCGAACAGGGCATTCTGCGTTATCGCGGCTATCCGATCGAGCAACTCGCCGAACACTCGACGTTCATCGAGACGGCCTACTTGATCATCTTCGGCGAACTGCCCACCGAGAAACAGCTCGCCGAGTTTCGCAACCTGCTCGTCGAACACATGTTCATCCACGAAGCGATGCGGCACCACTTCGAGGGCTTCCCGGCCAGCGCCCCGCCGATGGCGATCCTCTCGGCCATGATTAACACGATGGGCTGCTTTGACCCCCTGCTGACACAGCCGGAGGACCCCGCGCGCTTCCTCGAAGCCTCGGCCCGCCTGATCAGCCGGGTCCGGACCATCGCGGCGGCCGCCTACAAGAAGTCGGTCGGCGATCCGATCATCTATCCGCGCTTCGATCTCTCGTACACCGCCAACTTCCTGCACATGCTGTTCTGTAAACCCAATCGCATCTGTCGGCCGGACCCGGCGGTCGAGCGGGCGATGGACCAGATCTTCATCCTGCACGCCGACCACGAGCAAAACTGCTCTACGTCCACCGTGCGGATGGTCGGCTCGTCGCAGGCCAACCTGTATGCCTCGGTCGCGGCCGGCGTGTGTGCGCTGTGGGGCCCGCTGCACGGCGGGGCCAACGTCGCGGTCATCGAGATGCTCGAGAACATCCACCAGAGCGGCGAAACGATCCCGAACTTCATGACGAAAATCAAGGACAAGAAGGCGCACGCCCGTTTGATGGGTTTCGGCCACCGCGTCTACAAGAACTACGATCCGCGGGCGAAGTTCATCAAGCAATCGTGCGATGCGGTGCTCAGCAAGCTGGGGATCAAGGACCCGCTGCTCGACATCGCGCTGCAGCTCGAGGAAATCGCGGTGAAAGACCCGTATTTCGTCGAGCGGAAGCTGTATCCCAACGTTGACTTCTACAGCGGGATCATCATGCGCGCCGTGGGCATCCCGATGAACATGTTCACCGTGCTGTTCGCGATCGGCCGGTTGCCCGGCTGGATCGCCAACTGGCGTGAGGTACACCTCAGTCCGCAAGCGCGGATTTACCGTCCACGACAGGTGTACAACGGACCCACCGTGCGCCAGTATGTCCCGATCGGGGCGCGCGCCTAGGCGCACCGCTCGGCCGCCAACTATGCCCGAGACGCCCGCAACTCGATCCGCCCGTTTGCGAACCGCGCTGCGCGACCACCTCGTCGTGCTGCCGGGCGCGTTCAACGCCCTGACCGCGCGGGCGATCGAACAGGCCGGGTTCGAGGCCTTGTATCTCTCCGGCGGGGCCCTCGCCAACAGCATGGTCGGAGTGCCCGACGTCGGGCTCACGACGCTCTCCGAGGCCACCTACCACGCGACGCGGTGTGCCGCGGCGACGACCATCCCGATCATCTCGGACGCGGACACCGGTTTCGGCGGCGCGGAAAACGCGGCCCGCACGGTCGAGGAATTCGAGCGCGCCGGGTTGAGCGGCCTGCACCTGGAGGACCAGGAATTCCCCAAGCGCTGCGGGCACCTCGCGGGCAAGCAACTCGTGCCGGCCAGCGAATTCTGCGAGAAAATCGCGGCGGCGGTCGCCGCGCGGCGCGATCCCGATTTCTTGATTATCGCCCGCACCGATGCCCGCGGCGTAACCTCGTATGACGACGCGGTCGCGCGGGCGCACGCGTACGTCCAGGCCGGTGCCGACGCGATTTTCCCGGAAGCGCTGCTCAGCCGCGAGGAACTCGGGCGCTTTGCCCGCGACGTCGCGACGGTCCCGCTGCTGGCCAACATGACCGAGTTCGGTAAGACGCCGCACCTGACCGTGACGGAGCTGGCCGCCCTCGGCTACCGTCTGGTGATCTTCCCCGTAACTCTGCAGCGGGTGGCGATGAAGGCGGTAGTCGCGGCGCTCGCGGAATTGCGCGCCGCCGGCACACAGCGCGGCTTGCTGGACCAGATGCAAACCCGCCAGGAGCTGTACGAACTGCTAGGATACCAGGCGTCGGTGTAGGGCGGGAACCGCCCGCCGATTGGCCGTGGTGGGCTGTGCCCACCCTGTTTTTCTAGGCCGAGGAACAACACATGAGCGAACCGACCGCAGTCTACTCACCCGGTTTGGAAGGCGTCATCGCTGGCGAGACGGCCATTTGCTGCGTCGAGCAGGGCAAGCTGCTGTACCGCGGTTACGACATCGCCGATCTTGCACAGCACGCCACTTTCGAGGAAGTCGCATTCTTGCTCCTGCACGGCGAGTTGCCGAGCGCCGAAGAACTCGCGCTCTTCCGGCACCAGATCGACGGCGAGCGCGAGCTGCCCGGCGCGGTGATCGACGTGCTGCGGGCGATTCCGCGCCAAGCGCCGATGATGGACGTGCTGCGTACCGGCGTCTCACTATGCGGGAACTTCAGCAGTGCCAAGTCGCAGGGCAAGAGCAGCCTGCTCACGCGGGCCGTACGCGTGCTCGCCGAGGTGCCCGCGCTGATCGCGACGCGTCTGCGGGTCCTCGACGGCAAGGCCCCCATCCAGCCCAAGCCAGGTTTGTCGCACGCGGGCCAGTTCATTCACCTGACGTATGGCCGCGACCCGACGGCCCTCGAAGAGCAGATTCTCAATCTCACGCTGGTCCTGTACGCCGAGCACGAGTTCAACGCCTCGACCTTCGCCGCCCGGGTCTGCACGAGCACGCTGAGCGGCCTGCACTCGTCGGTCGTCGCCGCGATCGGCACGCTCAAGGGCCCGCTGCACGGCGGCGCGAACGAGGCCGCGATTCAGCTCATCAACCGCTTCACCTCCGGACCCGAGGCACGGGCCTGGACCGAGGAGGCCCTCGACAAGAAGCAGAAGATCATGGGCTTCGGTCATCGCGTCTACCGCAACGGTGACCACCGGGCCTTCATCCTCGAACCGTACGTGGACGAGCTGGCCAAAATGCGCAACGAGCCGTGGCGGGCCGACGTATACCACGCGATCAAGCAGGTCGTTTGGGACAAGAAGAAGCTGTACCCGAACGTGGATTACCCCTGTGGACTTGTGTACTTTTTGCTGGGGTTCCCGATCGACATCTACACGCCGCTCTTCGTGATGTCGCGCGTCAGCGGCTGGTGCGCGCACATCATCGAGCAGCACGAAAACAACCGCCTCATCCGGCCGCGCAGCCAGTACATCGGCCCGCCGCTGCGGGAGTATGTGCCGCTGGCGGCGCGGTGAGCAGATGACCAAGCGACGATGCGCCCAGGTGGGCCGAACGGCCACCCGTGGATGGCGCCGGCCCGCGCGCCCGTAGCGCCCGACCTTCGATTCAGGCGCTTTTGGAGATCGGAGCGGCGCTGGCCCCCTTCCCGTGGTGGTGGTGCGGCATACCGCAATTCGTTAGAATGCGCGGTTGCCATGATTGGGGTCGCCGAGCTTACCGACGAGGTGGTCTGCGCAGCCGTTGCGGGTGACAGCTCGGCGTGCGCCCAGGTCTTTGAGCAGCTTCAGCCCCGCGTACGCCTCATGGTGGCCGCCCGGCTCAGCCCGACCCCGGCGCAGTTCGGTGCGCTCGACGACCTGGCGCAGGAGGTCATGGTCGCGCTCACGACGGCGCTTCCGAACCTGGCTCGCCGAACGGTGGCTGGGCTCAACGCCTTCGTGTCCGGCATCCTGACACGCCAGGTGGCGCTGGGCATCCGCCGTCGCGGCTTTGCCGAGGCCGTCAGGGAGCACGTCGTCTCGCTCGACGCGACGGTCGCCGCGCTGTCGACGGGCGGGCCCCTCTGGCAGTTTCTGTCGGGCAGCGGCACCTCGCCCAGCTTGGCGGCGGCTCGCCACGAGCAGGTGCAGCAACTCATGACCGCCCTCGGCCAAGTCAAGCCGGAGCACCGCGAGGTCATCACGTTCGTGTTCTTCGATGAACTGCCGATCGCCGAGGTCGCAGAGCAGATGGGCGTTTCGCGGCCGGCGGCGTCCATGCTATTGCTGCGCGCGGTTCACGCCCTACGGCGCCAAATGACCGGGTCCAGTACGACAGGGCAATTCCATGACCAGCGCTGAACCGGATATCCCGACCGATTTGCCGGATCGCGTGGACAGCGCCGTGCGCGCCCTGCGGAACGGCGACAGCACGGAATTCGAGCGCCTGCTGGAGTGGACGGAAGGCGCCCGGGCGGGGCTCGGCGAGCTACTGGAACCGGTCCTCCAGCGGCGTCAGGTCGCGGTCGTCGGGCTGGCCGACCAGTCCCAGGTCGGCGGTTATAAAATCATCCGCGAGATCGGCCGCGGCGGAATGGGCATCGTCTATGAGGCCGAGCAGCGCGAGCCGCGGCGGCGGGTCGCGCTCAAGGTCCTGCGCGGACCCTGGGCGGACGAGCGCCGCGCGGACCTGTTCCGGCGCGAGATTCAGACGCTGGCGCGTCTGCGGCATTCGGCGATTGCGACGATCCACGAGGCCGGGCAGACGGAGGACGGGCAGCATTTCTTCACGATGGAGCTGGTGACCGGCACGCCGTTGCACGCGTGGAAAAATGTAGCGGCCGGGCCCCGTACCGGCCGGAATGTAGCGGCCGGGCCCCGTACCGGCCGGAATGTAGCGGCCGGGCCCCGTACCGGCCGGAATGTAGCGGCCGGGCCCCGTACCGGCCGTGAATCAGAGCCCGCGGCGCCAGCGACGGATCCCTCGGCGAGCCCGCCGCCGAGGCGCTCGATCGGCGAAATCCTCCGCCTGTTCATCAAAATCTGCGCAGCCGTCCAATACGCGCATGACCACGGCGTGATTCACCGGGACCTGAAGCCGTCGAACATCATGGTGGATGTCGAGGGTCAGCCGCGGATTCTCGACTTTGGCCTGGCCCGCATCACCGACCCGGACGCCACCCCCATCGCCCTGCCCACGGAGAGCGGCGTCGTCATGGGCACGCCGGCCTACATGAGCCCGGAACAGGCTTGCGGCAAGCGCGCTGCGATCGATGCCCGCACCGATGTTTACGCCCTGGGCGTGATCCTGTACGAGCTGCTCACCGGTCAACTGCCATACGACGTTAGCCAGGACCCGGCGCACGCGGTCAGGCAGGTGATTTGCGAGCAGCCGCCGCGGCGGCCGAGCACAACATCGGGGTGGGATGGGCGGCCCGCCCGTCATCTCCGCGGCGACCTGGAGACCATCGTCCTCAAGGCGTTGGAGAAGGAGTCTGCCCGGCGCTACCCCTCAGCCAAGAAGCTGGCCGAAGACCTCGGCAGGTACCTTGCTGGCGAGCCGATCCGCGCCCGCCCGGCGAGCGGCTTATACGTCCTGCGCAAGAAGCTGATCAAGCACCGCGTTGCGGTCGCCGTGGTCGCATCAGTGGTTGGCCCAGGGCTGGTCGCCCTTGCTGGCGCGTTCTGGTGGCATGAGCGAGGTTTGGCCACTGCCCGTCGAGTCGTGTTGCAGCTCCAGCACGACGTCGAGGGGGGACGTGCAAAGTACGTTGTTGGGGCAGCGGAGGCGCTTCTGAGAGAGCGCGCCAGCCTGCCGGAGGCGTCCTTGGTAGTCGCACACGCGCAGTTCAGGGGCTACCAAGAGACTGGCGACGAAGGCGTGCGTAATCGAGCGCTCTCCGTCCTGCAGCCGAAACGAGGTGCCCCGGCGTCCCACTGGGCCAGCCGCGCTTTGCGGGCCGAGCTGCGCCAGGACCCCCAAGCACGTGAACAGGCGTACCGCGAGGCCCCGGACACCGCCGACGCGTGGTACCTGCGGACGTTCACGACGCTGAGCCTGGACGACGCGCGGCAGTGTGCGGAGGCGGCGGTGAAGCGCGAGCCTGACCGGCGTTTGGCCCCGTTGGCTTGGGAGCGATTGGCGTACCTGTGTTACTCGCTGGGGCCTGAGCGTGTGGAGGAAGCGCTAGCTGCCGCCCGGACGCTTGTTGAGCTCGGAGGCGATCGGTCAGCGTGGATGCAGTTCGAGGGCCATGTACTTACCCGACACGGGCGCTACACCGAGGCCATCGAGCAGTATGATCGTGTCGCGGCTCTCTTTCCAGGCTGTGCCATGGCTTACCGGTACGGTGGCGTGTGCTACCTGTGCCTGAAGCAGTATGAGAAGGCGCTCGAGTATTACTCCAAGGCCGCGGAGATTACCGGTGCGCCCACATATTACACATTCTACATGCGCGCCACCCCCCTGTGGATCCTGGGCCGGACCGACGAAGCGGCGGCAGACTACCGGGCGTCCCGGCAATCCGAGGTCTTCGCTGAGTACGCGAACCTGCGACTGTTCCTGGTCTTGTGCGATTGGGCCTGTCAGCTTGAGCGGGAGGGCCGGTCGGGCTTGGCCCGCGAGTGCCGGCAGGAAGCAAGCGCCCTCGTTTCTCGTGGGTCTGGAGGGGGCGCCGCCGGGGAGTGGTCGGGCAAGATCGTGGAGTGCCTGGCCGACAGACTTAGCCCGGACACGCTCATCGCCGAGGCCGGACACAGCGACGAACGCCTTTGCGAAGCGTACTACTACGCCGGCGAGCGCTGTCGGCTGCGCGGGGACATTGACCAGGCACGCGGGTGGTTCGAGAAATGCCGGGGCACCGGCCTGGCGCTCGATCCCGATACCTTTCCGCCCGACCCGATAAACGAGTACCACCTGGCGGTATGGAGGCTCGACGCTCTGGGTGGCGACGAGATCGTCACGTCACGTCCACGCGGGTAACGTGGGTGGCCGGCACCGCGCGTTTGGGCGCAGTGCCGGCCGAGACAACTAGATGTATCCCCCCGGGCTCAATCCCCGCCGCTGAGCAGGGCGACGAAGGGGTCAATATCGTGGAAGGTCACGTAGCCATCGCCGTCCAGATCCCCCTTGTGCCAATCACAGTTTGGGTACTGGACCGCGTACTCAGCGGGGTCTGTGAGGGCCAGGACGAACGGGTCGATGTCGTCGAAGTTGAGTTGGCAGTCGCAGTTCATGTCGGCGGGCAGCGCCCCCAAACAGTAAAGCTGGTGTACGTCGTCCGCAGTCAACGCCCATTCATAGAGGCGCAGTTCGTCGACAACGCCGTTGAACGGCACTGGGGGGGAGCCCCAGAGGTTGTTTCCAATCGCCGGGTTCAGCGACGTCTCGTAGTACAGGGTCGTGGACGACATGACATTGTCCTCGATGCCGTTGACGTAGAGCGTCACAGTCTGCGTCGCGTGATTGAAAACCGCTGCCACGTGCGTCCAGGTGTTCAGCGGAATGGACGACAGACTCGCGTAGTCGAGGCCCAGGCCCGGCGGCACTTTGAGAAGGAATGAGAAGCGACCATCCGTTCTGACATACACCATGAAGCCGGACGCGCACGGAATTTCGGGACCCCGCGCATCGAACAGGTAGCACAAAGGGTGATAGCCGCTTGGGCCATACCAGTAGACCCAGGCGGTAATCGTGAAGGCGTTCTGGAAGGAATCGTCGACCGAACTCGGAATGTCGCCCGCTTGGTCGTAGTCCAGTAGCTCGACTGCGCTGCCTTGCAGACCCGGGACCCATTGCGGGTTGCCATAAAACGCTGCGTCGAACCCGTTCCCGCTACTGTCGTGCGCGATGGTCCCAGAGCCTTCGTCGAACTTCCACCAGGCCCTGACTCCCAGGGGAATGTCGGCCGGCGCCGCCGTCACGAAAACAACGCTGGCCAGCACTGCACACCACATCGAAACGCTAAACATGTTGGTCTTCATGGTCGTTCTCCTTTTGCTTGAGAAGGCCAAACTCTGCCCCGCGGAACGCCCGCGGAGCTTCTACATCCGTTACTCTTTGGCCCGGCCGTTAGCTCTCAGCCATCAGCGTTAAGCCGTCAGCTTTCGCCGGGCAGCTACTTAGTTGCGCGCCGCGGCTCGGCGCAACGGTCGCGCGGGACAAAAAAAAACGGAAAAACGGAGGACTGGGCCCCCGGAGCGGTGAAAAAATGACCGGGTAACAACGTGCTGGAACAACCAGCGCGGCTTGGCAGATCAACTCGTCTACCTCGTTCGGCGGCACCAACTTCCGCTGCGTTTTCGAGGACTGGCGCGCGGGGCCGGACTTCTACCAGCCCGACCTCTATGCGGTGCGCGTCTCGCCCCAGGGCCAGCCCAGCGACTCGACCGCCTTCCGCGTCGCCGACGGTTTCCAGTTGCCGCAACAGAATCCCGACGCGACGCTCGGCGGCGGCCAGCACGTGATCGCGTACGAGAACGCCGCCAGTGTGAACGAGGTGCGCCTGGTACGCGTGCTGCCCGACGGCACGGTGCTTGATCCAGACGGCATCCTGGTCTTCGCCAACGAGCCGACGGCCGAGACGCTGCGCCCCAAAGCGGCCTGGAACGGCCAGAAGTACTGTGTGATCTGGTACGGCAACTACCTCTTTCCTGGCCAGAAGCCCTTGCCCGTCTTCGACAGCAGTATTCAGGAGCTCTTTACCTGACAGGCACTTGCGGCGCGTGGGGTTGCTTGTGGCACTACACCCCAGGCGTCCCGGCGGGTGCCGTCGGCTACGACACGAATCGCACCGACGGGCCCAGGGCCACGCCCGCTGCCGCCAGCGCCTTGCCAGCGGCGCCCTGCGGCAGACTTCGCAATTCGCAGGTCTCCGCTGCACCGGGACTCGCCCGCAGTGTCGTGATCCGAAGCGCGTCCAGATCTCGCAGCACGTCGGCCCACTCCAGCGTCCAGCCCTTGCGGACCAGGAGGTCCTGCATCTCCTTTCTCAACACCAGGGCCAGGAATGAACAGAACACGTGTCCGCGAATCGTCTCGTCGCGCTGGTGGTAAATCGGACGCGTCTCCAGCACTGATTTGGTCGTGCGGAAGATGTCCTCCACCATCCACAAGTCCTTGTAACGCAACGCCACATCCGAGGTCGCGCCATCCAGCCAGTTGGTTTGCAGGACCCACTTGCCATCGAACCGGGCTTCCTGTTTCACCTTCTCCCGGTCGATGGCAAAATGCTTTCCCGCGTTCTTCAGGTACTTGCGGAAGCCTCGGTTCCCGACGAGGGACTTGTCTCCTTGCTGCAGGTGGTCCTCCAACGCCGCCACGATCGCCTCGCGATCGGTACGGTCCTGCTCCGCCTGTTCCAGGTTGTAACACACCACCTAGCGCCGCTCCTGGCCCTCCTCAGCCGTGAACCGCACGTCCTTCACGGCCAGCGGCGCC
>JAGVEP010000310.1 GCA_020058145.1 Phycisphaerae bacterium
AGCGCCCGGCTGATGGGCGCGGCGGGTTGCGGGCGCAACACGACGATCAGGTTGAGCCGGTCGGTCGCACGCGCCTGTGCGACAGCCTGCGCGGCCGCCCGCGTCAGGATCACCGGCTCCTGCGCGGCGACGTGTTCCCGCAATTCGCCCGGCGTATACACGCGCTCGCCGTCGCAATAGAGCAGAATTTTGAATCCGTCGTACGAGTACTTCCCAGTCTCGTACTTCACGCCGTTTAGCTCGACGGTGGCGTACTGCCCGCCGCCCGGAAGGGTCGCCCCGCCGAGCGCAGTTGCGGTCAGCGCTAGAACGAAGAGCACGCCAACGAGGTGAATTGCAGTTCGCATCGCAGTATCTCGAGCTTACACGCTAATTTCTTACGGCGGAGGCGGCAGGAAGCAATTGATGTCGTCGAAATCCACACGGCCGTTGTAATCGCAATCGCCGTTGTAATAATCGCAGTCCGGATAAGCCGCCGCGTAACCTTCCGGGTCGCTCAGCGCCAACACGAGCGGGTTGATGTCGTCAAAGTCGAGGAACCCGTCGCAATTCATATCGCCCAGCGGCGCGTGTCCGGAATTGATAATGCGGAAGCCGTTCGGGGTCGTGACGGTCACGGGCGGGATGGTGTTCAGCGTCAGACGAAGGAAGCAGTTGCTTCCCCTGAGCGTGCGTCGCACCCGCCATTGATAGCGACCGTTGTTCGGCACGCCGGTCACGACGGGCTGGAACGGGCCGTCGGGATCGTACACGGACACCTCGATATCGACGGTGGGCGAGCCCTGGCCGGCCGGCACGCCGGCATGCCACTCAATGAAGTGCGCCGAGCCGGCAAACAACCCCTCGCCACCCCGCGGGAACTTCGGATAGAGCGCCGGCGTCGTCGGTACCGAGGCTTCCGCGAAGCAGTGCAGGTGGTTCACGCCGCCGACCCACGGCTGGCAATTCTCCTCCGCCACGAACGCGAAGTCCGTATACCCGTTGTGGTCGATGTCCGTGCCGGCGCGAAACGCCGCATAGTCACACGCGGCGGGCGTGGTGACCGTTGTCGCGAGCGTCCAATGTCCCTGACCGTCGCCGGTGTAGACGCGAACCTGGCCGAGGTAGAACGCGATTACGTCGCCGTGACCATCCAGGTCCATGTCCGCGACCTGCGTAAGCTGGACGGCGCCGATGTTCGCCAGCGTGCCGGAGAGATTCTGCCACTGGCCCGGCGCGACCCAGGAATAGACTCCGACACCGCTCGTCGTGGCGAAAGCCAGTTCGTCGCGGCCGTCGTCGTTCACGTCGCCGAGCGCGATGCCCGACTTGAGGACCGGCGCTGGCAGATTGCCGTCGGCCAGCGTGAAACCGCCGGCCCCGTTGCCGAGCCAGACGGTCCCATTGCCGTTGTCGGCGGCGAGGTCGGCCAAGCCGTCGCCATTGAAATCACCGAACACGAAATGCAGGTTCGAGTTGCCGCCGACGAAGCCCCAAGTCTGCGTCCAGGTGCCGTCACCGTTGTTGCGGTAGACGTGGACGCCGGCGCAACAGCCGAAGCTGATGGAGCCGAGGTCCAGGTCGCCGTCGTTGTCCACGTCGGCCAGGTCGCAGCCGAACATGCCCCAGTCTTCGCCGTTGGTCGCGAGACCGTTGTCCCAGGGGGTCCACATATGCCCGGTGCCGTCGCCAAGGGCCACTTCGAGAATCTGGTCGCCCAGGTCCTGTCCAGAGTAGTTATGGTGGATGCCGTAGCCGATATCCATCAGGCCATCGCCGTTGACGTCGCCGAGCGCGAGGCCGCCGTAGCCGAAGTTGCCGTACTGAAAGACGGACCAGGTGCCGGCCCCGTTGCCGAACCAGACCATGATCCCGTGCTCAGACGTGTTGACATACGGGCTGCCGTGGTCGCCGACGGAGACGATGTCGGGATGCCCGTCGCCGTTCACGTCGCCGAATTCGATCTCCGTGTTGCCGCCCTCCATGCCGGGCTGGCTCAAACCGGTCGATCGCTCGACGTAGCTAAGCGTTTGAGCGGTGGCAAACGAGTACACACTGAGCATGAACGCCATTGCCGGCGTCCCGATGCGTCGCAGCGACATGGTTCATTCCTCTCTCACAATTGCGCGAACCGTTATCTTTCCTATCCGACGGCGACCATTACCCGCCGCACGTAGGGCGGGCTAGGCCCGCCGTCCGTGCTGATATCTTACCACCCGCCACGTCGATCCAAGCACATCGGACGGTTTTTTCCGGCCGGCCGCGACATTTGTGTGGCACCGGCATCCTGCCGGTGAAACCACAGGCTGGAAGCCTGTGCCACGGGTTGCGGGATGGGCTCATAGGTGGGGTGCTGGTGGCCGGCTGAAGCCGGCCACCAGCTCCCCGCCTAAAGTGTCACAGACCGTTCGCTCGCCGTGGTCCTCTGAAACGTTGGCCATGCTCCGCCCGCCGCGTATGATGCGACCCCGATGCTCTTCGAAGTCTACACCGGAGCCAAGCCCGGCCGTCCCCGGTTGTTGCTCAGCGTCACCGGCACGCTGCTGGCCGGCGCGCTGGGCCTCGCCTGGTTCCAGGTACACACCACCGCCGGACTGGGCCCCGAGCAACGCATCGCCGACACGCCGCTGTGGGTGCGGCTGCCGCACGGCTGGCGGCCCGACCCGCGCAATCCCGGCCGTTTTCTGCTGCCGATCGCCGGACGCGAGCGCCGGACGGTTTACGAATTCGAGCGGCAAATCCAGTTCGAGTACGTGCGGCTGCCGTCGTTTGTGTCGCTGGAGACGCTGCTGCGTCTACCCGTCCTGAGCGGCAGCGGGCAACTGACGGACGTTTCGCGGACACGGCTCGGCCCCTATCCCGCGGTCCAAATCCAGAAGATCGAACCCCGCCGGGTGGGTCGCACGCCCTTGTGGCGCGAGACCATCACGCGGTTCACGTGCCTGCCGCGCGGGCAGGTTATCAAGGTGGTCTACGAGCCCCTGGAGAAGCTGCGCCCCACGGATCAGGCCATTCTCGATGAAGTCTGCGCCAGCCTGCGCCTCGATGGACCGACGCTGAGCGGGCCGCCCGCGGAGTTCCTCCGCCGCGCCGGTCTCAAGCTGCCGCTGGACCCGGAGTGGCAGGTCGTGGGGACCGCATTCGAGGAGACGCCGGGCGTCTACATCGGCGGCCTCACCGACGGCATCCCCGGCTGGTCCCTGGCGATATTTCGCACCTGGCTGGCGTCCGGCCGCACGCCGCGCGACCTGCTCACGGACTTCGCGGCCCGTAATTGGCTGCTGTGGGACGTGTCGGACGCGATTCGCGAGCAGACGCGGGCGGATGGGGCCACAGTAGCGGCGATCCAGCACCCGCAGTTCGGCCGCGCGGACCCGCTGATTCCGGCAGCGTGGGTCGTGGCGCAGTCGGCGTC
>JAGVEP010000245.1 GCA_020058145.1 Phycisphaerae bacterium
AGACGACCGCTCCAGGGTTGTGGAATGTGCGGGGCCTGCGTTCCGGGGGCGGCGCTGCGCTGGCCCCCGGCTATTTCAGACCAGCCTTTCAGGCTGGACAGACGCCCTGAGGCCCATGATCGTCGGACCCGCCAGATAGCCACGTAGCCCCTCCCCCCACCCGCTGAAATGTGGGTAATGACAAGCCGCGCCAGCGTGGGGCTCGGACAGGAGGCTCGCCGCGCGGGGCGGTTACCACAGTTTTGGACTACACCGAACGCCGGCGGGCTTCGGGTTTGCCCTGAAAGCGCCACGGGCGATCACCCATGAGAAGATGCTGGCGGATTGTGACGGCGTGGTTGCCGCGACGGTCGAGCAGGCCCGGTTGCCACCGATCGACGCCCTGGCCGAGCAATACGATGTGGTGACGGGGCCATTTGCGTACGCGCGGCTGCTCGGCGACCGTGAGGGGATTGAGAAGGTCACCGAGAGATGGGGCGAAATCGTTGTGGATCGTACGAGCGACCTGCAGCGCGTCGCGCACGCTTTGCGGGAGATCGCGCAACGAGCCGAGGTCCTCGTCTTCGTCAACAACCACTACGCGGGGCACTGACCGGCGACGTGACGGGAAATGCAGAACCGAATAGCGAGTGGCGAATGGCGAATAGCGAGTAGCGAGTTAAGTTACCACCGGCGTTGCCGTGTGCGCACGAGCAGGCTCGTCAATCCGAGCAGGATCACCGTCGCCGGCTCCGGCAGCAGCGCGATGTTGTCGACGCCCAAGTCGCCCTGGATGCCGTCGGGATACTCCTGGTAGGGCGGCAAGTCGTGGCGGAAGTGGGCGCGATCGACGTTCTGCAGCACCTCATCGAACGAGGCGGTGCCGCGAAGGCGCGTCCAGCCGACGCCGCTGGTCGTCAGATCGGCCGTGTACGGGGCCCAACTTCCATTCGGCGGCTGATAGCCCTCGTCGCGCAGCCAGGTGGTGAACGTGCCGCCCGGCGGCGTGCCGGTGAGCAGGAAGTGAAAGCTGAAGTCTTCCGCGGAATTCACGTCATTCAGGTAGAACGACGCCTGCGTGATGCCGGCGGCGAGCCAATCGCCCTGGTAGTCCGCGCCGCTGTTGTAGGCCCCGAAGTTGAAGACGAAGTCGGACGCGATGTGCAGATAGCCGTCGCCGGCGCCGCCGACGCCGCCGGTTTCGGGATTGGTCAGGGCATTGAGCGAGGTCCAGCCGTGCGTGCCGGGCGTGGCGAAGTCGTCGCTGAAGCCGAGCGTGACGGCAAAGGCTGGGGTGGCGATTGACGCTATCCACACGAGCAAGCCGGCGAAACGTGAGCACGTCATGGGGGGTTACCTCTCCAATCGCACAAGCGGAGGCGAATTCGAGCGAACGCAAGGAGTGTAGCGCGGCGCGCGACAAAGACAAGTTGGCGCCGCGTGCCCGTGGCCGGCGGACCGCGCGTCGCTTCGTCGCGCTGCGACTTGCCCGTATAATGCCGCCAGCGAGTCGGCCGAGCAGCGGACCGATAACGAGGCCGCATGGACCAGCAGCACATTCGCAATTTCTCGATCGTCGCGCACATCGACCACGGCAAGAGCACGTTGGCCGATCGGTTTCTGCAGCGCTCCGGCGCGATCTCCGAGCGCGACCTCAAGGAGCAGGTCCTCGACGACATGGACCTCGAACGCGAGCGGGGCATCACGATCAAAGCCTCCGCCGTCACGATCCACATGGAGGTCGACGGCGAGACGTACATGTTCAACCTGATCGACACGCCGGGGCACGTCGATTTTCATTACGAGGTCGACCGGGCCCTGGCCGCGTGCGACGGGGCCCTGCTGGTGGTCGATGCGACGCAGGGCGTGCAAGCACAGACCGTGGCGAACGCTTACGCAGCCGTCAACAACAACCTCGATATTATTCCGGTGATCAACAAGATCGACCTGGCGAGCGCGACGCCGGAGGATGCCGCCCTGGAGATCGAGCACGTCCTCGGCATCAGCGCGGAAAACGTGCAATTCGTGTCGGCCAAGACCGGCGAGGGGGTCCAGGAGTTGGTGCGGGCCATCGTCCAGCACCTCCCGGCGCCGCAGGGTGATCCGCAGGCCCCGCTGCAGGTGCTCATCTTCGACTCCGAATACAACGACTACCGCGGCGTTATCTGCTACGTCCGCGTCATGCACGGCACGGTCCGCAAAGGACAGAAAGTCCTGCTCATGGGCCGGCAGCGGACGCACCAGATTACGGAGTTGGGTAAGTTCCGTCCGCAGATGACGGCGTGCGACCAGCTTGCGGCCGGCGAGACCGGGTACATGGTCGCCAGCATCAAGAGCCTGCACGACGTCACCGTCGGCGACACGATCACCGACGCGGCCCACCCCGCCCCGCAGCAATTGCCCGGCTACCAGCCGCCGCAGCACATGGTTTTCTGCGATTTCTATCCGTCCACCGGTGAGACGTTCGACGCGTTGCGCGAGGCGCTCGAACGCCTGAGCCTGAACGACGCCTCGTTCAGCTTCACGCCGCAGCACAGCGACGCGCTGGGCCCCGGCTACCGCTGCGGCTTTCTGGGCCTGTTGCACATGGACATCGTGCAGGAGCGGCTGGAGCGCGAGTGCGGCGTGAGCGTGGTGCAGACGGCGCCGAGCGTGACGTACGAGATCACGCTGCGCGACGGGACCCGGAAGCGGGTCGAGTCCGCCGGCGATCTGCCCGAGATGGGGCACATTGAGGAGCTGCGCGAGCCAATTATCGAGCTGGCGATCATCACGCCGGCGGATTCGATCGGCAACATCATGCAGCTCGCCGAGCAGCGCCGCGGGGAGTACAAGAAGACCGAGTACCTGTCGCCGCAGCGCGTGCTGCTGACCTACGAATTCCCCTTCAACGAGATTCTCTACGATTTCTATGACAAGCTGAAGAGCATGACCCGCGGCTACGGGACGATGGACTATCACGTCATCGGTTATCGGGCCAGCGACCTGGTGAAGCTCGACATCCTGATCAACACGGTGCCCGTCGATGCCCTGAGCCTGATCTGTCACCGCACCAAGGCGGAGGCCCGCGGGCGGCGGTTCCTCATCAAGCTGCGGCGGGAAATCCCGCGCCAGCAGTTCGAAATCCGCCTCCAGGCCGCCATCGGCAGCAAAGTCATCGCCGCCGAGTCGATCAAGCCGTTCCGCAAGGACGTGACGGCGAAATGCTACGGCGGCGACGTGACCCGCAAGCGGAAGCTGCTGGAGAAGCAGAAGGAAGGCAAGAAGCGGATGAAGACCGTCGGCCGGGTGGAGATTCCACAGAAGGCGTTTATGACGGTGCTGGAGCCGGAGGACTAAACCTTCCCTCCCGCGTCGGGGAGGGGACGGGGAGGGTCAGAAGGCGCGGAGAAATGACCGCGTCGCGCGCGAGCGATGACCAACGAACGGCGATAACGATGCCAGAAATCTCACGTTTCTACGGCATAGTGGTTAGAATGTACTATGCGGATCACGCTCCGCCGCACATGCACGCGGAGTATGGCGAGTACGAGTTGGTGGTGGCGTTCGCCCCGATCATGGTGCTGGCGGGCAACGCGCCGTTCCGCGTGCGGTCGATGGTCCTGGAATGGGCAGCGCTGCACCAGCAGGAACTGCTCAGCAACTGGGAGCGATGTCGTGGAGCGCGACCGCCGCTCGGGATCGAACCGCTGGAGTAGTGTGATGGCAGTCCTCGATAGGCTACGCGAAATCCGCGCGGTCCGTGCCGAGCCGGAGTTTCACCTGCGAATCACCTACGCAGATGGTCAGAGCATCGTCGTGGATTTTCGTCCGGTGATTCGGCAAGGAGGTGCCTTCAGCCCATTAGTTGATCCAGACTTCTTTGCCCGCGCCACGGTGGCCGCGCGGGGGCGAGCCGTTTGCTGGCCTGGGGAACTCGAATTCTGCGCGGACGCGTTGTGGCTTGGCGCGCACGGCACGGCGGAGGTCGCCTGAGCATCGCCCACCGGCGTGGTTCGTAGGTCCGGTGCCATCGTGAAATCCGACCAGTGTGAACGCTGTGGCGGGCCCGTGCGTCCGCGAAAGGTCACGGTGGACCTGCGCCGCGGAGACCGGCTTTGCGTGTTCAAGAACGTTCCCATCGGCGTTTGCGCGAAGTGCGGCGAGCGCTACTACCCAGGCCCGGTGCTGGAACAGCTCGATGAGCTCGCACAGCACGGGCTGGCCGGCGCGAAAACCATCCGGGTGCCCACGTTCGCCTACGCGGAAGCGGATGGAGCGCTGGGTCACCGACCGCGCAAGCGGAAGCTGCTTGAAAAACAGAAGGAAGGCAAGAAGCGGATGAAGACCGTCGGCCGCGTGGAGATTCCGCAGAAGGCGTTCGTGACGGTGCCGGAGCCGGAGGACTAGTTGGCGTGGCAGCGGCGTGGCAGGCGTCTTGCCGCGCTTTCGTAATGCGGTGTGGGTGAATGGTCCGTACAATTCGCCTTAGTATACTGATTAGCAGGTGAACCATGGAAGTGTCCCCGCGAATCACGGTCGAAGCCGGCAAGTGTGCAGGCAAACCCTGCATCCGCGGATACCGTCTGACAGTCGAGCACGTGCTCGCGCTGCTCGCAGAAGGCAGCACTTTCGCCGACCTGAAGCAGGAGTGGGACTTTCTCGAGCCGGAGGACATCGCCGCCGCGCTGCGTTTTGCGGCGGGCCTCGCCGGAGAGCGCTCGATCGCGGTGGGCTCGTGAAGTTCCTGGCCGACGTGCCGATCGGCCGGGCCACGGTCGAGTTTCTACGCCAGGCCGGTCACGATGTCCTGCGTTCGGTCGATCGGCTCGCGGCCACTGCGTCTGACATCGAGCTGGTGGAACTCGCCATCAGCGAGAATCGAGCCGTTTTGTGCTTCGACCTGGATTTTTCCGCGATCGTTGCGACCTCCGGACAGCGCCGTCCAAGCGTAATTACGTTTCGGACAACGCGGCGCAAGGCGGCCGTCGTTAATGACCGGCTTGAACAGGTGCTAGCGGAGATCGAGGCCGAGTTGGCCCGCGGGGTGCTGGTAACCGTCGAGGATTCGCGCGTTCGCGTGCGTCCGTTGCCTATCGTCCATCGGTGACAAGGAGGCCAATGGACAGCTTGCCGGTCGGAGGTGTTTCGGAAGTTCCGGGTCATGACGGTGTTTGCGGTGCGATCACGAAAGCCGACAGGTGCCAGCGATCGGAGGAGCAAGGTCGAGAAGCACTGGAGCCCGGCATGAAAATAACTTACGACCCCGAAACCGACATCGTGCGCGTGGAGTTCAGCGGTGCACCGATCGAGGAGAGCGACGAGGAAAAGCCGGGCCTGATCCTCGACTACGACCGCGACGGCAACATCGTCGGGTTGGAGATTCTGGACGCCTCGAAACGCATGGAAAACCCGCGCAGTCTGGAGTATGCCGTCGCAGGCTAACCTCGACTTTTGCCATTTTTCGCGGCGGTCGCGAATGAACGGGTACTCACAAAGAATCGGACTCCTCCGTACACTCGCGGGTGGTTTAGGGCCTG
>JAGVEP010000508.1 GCA_020058145.1 Phycisphaerae bacterium
GCTCAGCCAAAACAAACCGGCCCGCACGACCCCGCCCGGCCCGCGCGATACCCCGAAAAAAGACGAAAATTAGCGGCAGGTGTTCAACTTGGGCTAGCCCGTCTCGTTGCTATCATATGGGGCGCGTGCGCCAACGGTCTATGGCACGCTCGGAGAGTACCATGGTATTTCGAAGGCGGATCGTCTGTGCAGTTCTGATCGGCGTTTTCGTCAGCAGCGCGCTGGGACAAAACTCCGGTGCGCTGGCTTATCCGCAAACGAAGAAGGGCGACTTCGTCGAGGAGCTGCACGGCGTCAAGGTCGCCGACCCCTACCGCTGGCTCGAGGACCTCGATTCCACGGAGACGGCCGCGTGGGTCAAGGCCCAGAACGACGTCACTTCTGCCTACCTGCAAGCGATCCCGGCCCGCGAAAAAATCCAGGCGCGGCTGACGCACCTGTGGGATTTCGAGCGCTACAGCACGCCGTTCAAGGAGGGCGGCCGCTACTTCTACAGCAAGAACGACGGGCTCCAGCCGCAGTCGGTCATCTACTTCGCTGACGCGCTGGAGGCCACGCCGCGCGTGCTCATTAACCCGAACGAGCTGTCTAAAGACGGCACAATCGCGCTGGGGGGGCTGTTCGTACACGAGAGCGGCAAGCTAGCGGCTTATGCGCTCGCCGAGGCCGGTTCGGACTGGCAGCACTACAAGGTTCGCAACATCGACACCGGCGAGGATTTGCCGGACCAGCTCAAGTGGATCAAATTCTCGGGCGCTGCGTGGAAGAAGGACGGCAGCGGGTTCTACTACAGCCGTTTCGACGAGCCCAAGGGCGACGAGCTGGCGGCGGTTAACAAATATCAGAAACTCTGCTATCACCGGCTCGGCACGGCGCAGGCGGCCGACCCGATCATCTGCCAGGCGCCGGATCAACCGGAGTGGGGTTTCGGCGGCGGCGTGACGGACGATGGCCGTTACCTGATCGTCGCGGTCAGCCAAGGGAGCGAGCGGAAGAACCGGGTGTGGTATCAGGACCTCAGCCAGCCTCAGCCGGAGACGATCAAGCTGCTGGACGAATTCGACGCCCAGTACAACTTCATCGATAACGATGGACCGGTCTTCTGGTTCTTCACCGACAACGTCGCACCCCGCGGGCGGCTGATCGCGATCGACACGCGTAAGCCGGAAAAGGCCAATTGGCAAGAAATCATCCCGCAATCCCCCGAGACACTCGTCGCCGTGAGCCTCGTCGGCGAGCAGTTCTTTGCGAACTACCTCAAGGACGCCTACACGAACAGCAGAGTATTTGACCTCACCGGTAGGCATCTGCGCGACGTGGAACTGCCCGGCATCGGCAGTGCCGGCGGCTTCGGCGGCCGGCGCAAGGACCAGGAGACGTTCTACAGCTTCACCAGCTTCAGCTATCCCACCGCGATCTTCCGCTACGACGTGGCCAGCGGGCGTAGCACGGTCTTTCGCCAGCCGAAGGTGGACTTCAAACCAGACGAGTACGAAACCAAGCAGGTCTTCTACGCCAGCAAAGACGGCACGAAGATCCCGATGTTCATCACGCACCGTACGGGCCTGAAGCTCGACGGGCAAAATCCCACGCTGCTGTACGGCTACGGCGGGTTCGACAGCCCGCAGACGCCGCGCTTCTCCGTGTCCCGTGTGGTCTGGATGGAAATGGGCGGCGTGTACGCGGTCGTGAATCTCCGCGGCGGCGGGGAGTACGGCAAGGCCTGGCACGACGCCGGGCGGCTCAAGAACAAGCAGAACACGTTCGACGACTTCATCGCGGCAGCGGAATGGCTCGTCGCGAACGACTATACGAGCACGCCCAAGCTGGCGATCCAGGGCGGCAGTAACGGCGGCCTATTGGTGGCGGCGTGCGAAGTGCAGCGGCCCGACCTGTTCGGGGCGTGCCTGCCGATCGTCGGGGTGTTGGACATGCTGCGGTTCCACAAGTCCACGATCGGCTGGGCGTGGACCTCGGATTACGGCTCGCCGGACGACGCCGAGTTCTTCCCGCTGCTCCTGAAATACAGCCCGTTGCACAACATCCGGCCGGCGACCTGCTATCCGCCGACGCTGGCCATCACCGGCGACCACGACGACCGCGTGGTGCCGTGGCACACGTTCAAGTACATTTCGGCGTTGCAAGCCGCCCAGAACTGCGACAAACCCATTTTGGCCCGCATCGAGACGCGCGCCGGCCACGGCGGCGGCAAGCCGACGCAGAAGACGATCGAGGAAATCGCGGACCAGTACGCATTTCTCGTTCGGGTGCTCAGGATGAACCCGAGCTTCCCGTGAAGTGTCTCATCAGTCCGCGGTATTTTCCCAGGAGTGCAAACCTCTGGCCGGTGTGCGCTCGTGGCCGTCGCCGCCCGTTCCATGCTCGTCCGCCTCGGCGTCGTGAGCCCGCTCGAGCTCGGCGGCCTCGGCGTGGCCCTCGTAATGGGCCGCAAAAAACGGAATCCGGTTAAGTACCCTTTCCTGAAGCACCTCGAGGTACAGGTAAATCACGGGCGTGACGTACAGGGTGATGAGTTGGCTGACCAGTAGCCCGCCGACGACCACCAGCCCTAGCGGACGCCGGCTCGCGCCGTCGGAACCCCAGCCCAGCGCGATCGGCAGGGCGCCCATCACCGCCGCCAGCGTGGTCATGATGATCGGGCGGAAGCGGTCGATGCTGGCGTCGTGGATCGCTTGCTCGGCGGTCTCGCCCAGGGCGATACGCTGTATGGCGAAGTCCACGATCATGATGCCGTTCTTCTTCACGATCCCCATCAGCATGAACAGGCCGATGAACGCGTAAAGGGACGCCTCCTGGCCGAACAGGTGCAGCGTCAGCAGCCCGCCCACGAGCGCGGTGGGCAGCGTGGAAAGCACCGTGATCGGGTGGAGATAGCTCTCGTAGAGGATCGCCAGAATCACGTACATCACGAACACGGCCAGCACCATGAGGATGCTGAGGCTGCGCACCGTATCGCGAAACGTCAGCGCCTCGCCCTGGAATTCGCCTCGCAGGTGCGACGGGACGAGCTGCCGGGCGGCGTCTTCGATGAACTCCACGGCGTTGCCGATTGGCACGCCTGGCAGCAGATTGAAATTCAAGGTAACGCTGGTGAACTGGTTGAGGTGGTTGACGGACTGCGGCCCGAGTCCCGGCCGCCACGAAGCGACCGCGGAGAGCGGGACCAGGCTCTGTCCATCACCGCTGTGGACGTAAAGCCGGCCCAGGTCCTCGGGGTGCGTGCGAACCGCGTCGGCGACCTCGAGAATCACCTGGTATTGTTCCTCAGGCTTCTTGATGAGGTAGACATAGTTCTGGCTGTACGCGTTGCGCAGCAGCGTTTCGACCTGGGCGGCGGAGACGCCGTAGCTGGCCGCCTTTTCCCGCGAAATATCGATCTGCAGGTTGGGCGTGCTCTGATACAGATCGGACATCACGCTCGCAAAGAGCCGGCCTTGCTGCTCGTACAGGCGCCCGAGCAGCTTCGCGCTGACCGCGTAGACCTCGCGCGGGTCGATCCCCGAAAGCGTGTAAGTGAACTGGCCACCGAGGTTCGCGGTAGCGCCGGTGGAGATCTGCAGGACGGGGCTGGGCCGCAAAAAGGCGAATGCGCCCTGCAGGGTCATGGCCGCGGCTCCCATGAGCTGTCCGGCGACGGCCGCGATCGGCGGGCGCTCGGCGGGCGACTTGAGAAATACGAGCATGAAGCCCTGGTTGGACGCCAGGAACATGCTGATGCCGGTGGCGGTGAAGGTCATGTCCACGGCCGGGTTGCGCTGCATCTGTTGTTCGGCCTGGGCCTGGTAGCGGTGCATCTGCTCGGGTGAACTGCCTTCCTGGGCCACCAGCAGGCCCTCAATCAGCGAACTGTCGCCGATGGGCAGGAACGAGCGGGGCACAATGAACAACAGGTAAATCGTGCCGCCCAGGCAAACCACCCAGATCAGCGCCGAGACCCAGCGCCGGCGCAGGAAGAACCAGAGCGAGCCGGAATACACCGCCAGAACCCGTCGCTCCACGCCGCCGATCACACGCTCGATCCAGCTCTTGCGCACGCCACGGCCGCGGTGGCCCAGCAACCGGGCGCACATCAGCGGCGTGAGCGTCATGGACACGACGCCGCTGGCCAGGATGGCCACCACGATCGTCACGGCAAACTCGCGGAAGATGCGTCCCACGAGCCCGCTCATGAACACCATTGGCAGGAACACGGCCGCCAGCGCCAGCGTCATCGACAGGATGGTAAAGCTGATTTCCTGGGCACTGTTGAGGGTCGCCTGCAGCGGCCGCTCGTGGAACTTCTCCATTCGCCGCACCGTGTTTTCGAGAAACACGATCGCGTCGTCCACCAGAAAACCGACCGCCAGCGTGAGGGCCATGAGCGACAGGTTGTCGAGGCTGTAACCCAACAGGCGCATGGCGACGAACGTTAGCAGCAGCGAAAGCGGCAGCGCCACGACCGGAATCAGCGTGTCGGTCACGCGGCCAAGGAATGCGAAAATGACGAGCGCGACGAGCAAAAACGCGATGAAGAGCGTCTCCTTGACATCTCCGACGCTGTTCTCGATCGAGCGCGACCGGTCATGAATCGGGACGATCGAGACCGCCGCGGGCAACTGCTGCGACACGCTCGGCAGCAGCCCTTTGACCGCACTCGCCACCTCTACGGCGTTCGAGCCCGCCTGGCGGAAGACGGCGAGCACAATCGTGGCTTTGGGCACGTCACGACCCCGCACCCAGAAACGCATGCTGACGCGCTCGTCTTGCACGCTGGCGTGCGCCGTCGCGACATCCTTGAGGTAAATCGGCGCGCCGTCCTTTGTGCCGACGATCAGGTTGCTATAGGCGGCGGCCTCGTCGAGTTGTCCCTGCGGCTGCAGCAGGTACGTCCGGTGCGGCCCATCGATCTGCCCCGCGCCCTGGTAGCTCGTTCCGCTGCGGATCGCACTGGCCAGGTCATCGACCGTCATCCCGCGCGACGCGAGGGCGGACGGATCGGCCTTGATCCGGATGGCCGATTTCGTACCGTACACCGCCACCTGGCTCACGCCGCCGATAATGCTGATCCGCTGCCCCACCTGCGTATTCGCCAGATCGTACAGTTGTCCCTGCGTCAGACTGTCGCTGGTCAGCCCGATGTACAGGATCGGCTGGTCGTTCGGATTGCTCTTGGAAAACGTCGGCGGACTCGGCAAATCAACTGGCAAGCCGCCCGCGGCCCGACTGATCCCCGCTTGCACATCGGTCGCGGCGGCGTCGATGTTCTTGGCCAGCGCAAATTGCAACGTCAGGCTGCAAAACCCCTGCGTGCTGCGGCTGGTAATCAGCTCCAGGCCAGGAATCTGCATGAACTGCCGTTCCAGCGGCGTGGCGATGTTGGCGGCGACCGTTTCCGGCGTCGCGCCGGGATAACCCACCATGACCTGGATCACCGGGTAGTCCACCACCGGCAGGTCGTTAACCGGCAACTGCCAATACGCCAGCACGCCGAACACGACGGCCGACGCCGTCAGTACGACGGTCATCACCGGGCGGCGAATGAATGGTTCCGAGAGATTCACGGCTGCTGAGTTCCTAAGCGGGCGGGTTATGCGGGCGGCGGCGCCGCGGCCTGCGCCGGCACGCCGTCAGGCCCCGCCTCGGTCACCTGGACCTTGGCGTTCGGCATCACCGCCATTTGCCCGGCGATCACCACTTTCTCCCCACTCTGCACGCCAGACTCGACCACCAGCAGTTCGCCTTGCCGCTGGCCGAGAACGATCGGACGGAGTTCCGCGGTGCCGTCCGGTGTGACTACGTAAACATAGGGACCTTGCTGACCGACCTGCTGCGCTGTCGCCGGCACGAGCACCGCCGCCGTCTTCGTCGTCAAGATCAGGCGAACATTGACGAACTGGCCCGGCCAGAGGTAGTGGTCGGTGTTCGCGACGGTGGCACGCAACTTCACCGTACCCGTGGTGCTCTGCACCGCGTTGTCCAGAAATGTCAGGCGGCCTACGCGCGGCCCGGCGCTCGCGGAGGCCGGCGCACTCGTCGGTTCGGTCGGTCCCAGGGCCGTCAGCACCCGCGCGGAATTGCCCGGAACATCGACCTCGACCCGCAGGCCGCGCTCGGGGGACTGACCCCACTCGAATCCGTGCGTGGCCATGAACTTCCGCACCGTGCCGAGCTCGTTTTCCGTGATCGTGAACTCGACGTAAATCGGATCCAGCCGCCGGATCACCTGCATGGACGCGTCGCTTGCCTTCACCACGTTGCCCGGATCGACCAGTCGTGCCCCCGCCCGTCCATCAATCGGTGAGCGGATCTGGGCGTATTCCAAGTTCAATTCGGCTGTTTGCACGGCCGCCTCGGCGGCTGCGACCTTGGCCTCGGTCACCGCCAGCGCCACGCGGTCCTGGTCGAACTCCAACTGGCTGGCGGTGCCCTTGGACGCCAACTCCCGCATGCGCTTGAATTCGATTTGGGCCAGCTCCCGGTCTGCCTTGTTCTGCGCGAGCGTCGCCTGCGCTGCCGCCAGCGCGGCGTCGAATGGCCGCGGATCGATTTCGAACAGTAATTGGCCTTTTTCCACGTAGTCCCCGTCCTGGACATGGGCGGCGATGAGCTTGCCACCGACCTGCGGGACGATCGACACGACCTCGACCGACACCGTCTTGCCAATCTCATCCAGATAGACCGGAACATCGCGCGCCACCGCGGTCGCGACGGTCACCGCCGCCGGCGGCCGCGCCGGCATCTGCC